>NZ_JFHJ01000530.1:0-11080 GCF_003666285.1 Mesotoga sp. HF07.pep.5.2.highcov
CCGCTCCGCTTGATGCTGGAGGTGTAGAATGCGAAAGTGGTTACCATACCTTCTGCTGGTACCTACCTTTCTGATTATCGTTTTATTCATTTATTATCCTGCAGTAGAAGCATTTAGAATGAGTCTCTACAGAGTGTCTACCTTTGGTAACAAAACGACATTTGTGGGAATCCAGAATTACATAAACCTCTTCAACAATGAGCAGTATCTTTCCTCAGTGAAACTAACTGTCATCTATGTCGGGCTTTCTGTTACATTATCTATTTTCCTTGGTTTCATAATCGCTATGCTCCTCACACAGAACGTTCCAGGAACGAAACTTTACAGGACCTTTCTCTTCGCGCCTTATGCTATTTCCCCGGCGATAGCCGGCACCCTTTGGACCTTCCTTTTGAACCCGGTTGTTGGCCACGTAAACTATGTATTCATGAAACTATTTGGACTTCAGGTTGAATGGTTAACTTCAAAGCCTTACGCGTTCTACGCGCTGATCTTTGCAACAGTGTGGAAGATCTTGCCTTTCAACATGATCTTCTATATTGCAAGTATTCAGAACGTCTCGGGAGACCTTCTTGAAGCAGCAACTCTTGATGGAGCAGGGGTCATGAAAAAGACCTGGAGAATCATATTTCCTTTAGTTTCACCAATAACATTCTATTTGGTCATCATGAACATTGTCAGCACGATGTTCACGTCGTTTGCAATAGTCGATGTAATGACGAAGGGCGGTCCCGGAGGTTACACGACAAATATGATATATAGGCTTTATCTTGACGCATTCACTTATCAGAAAAGAGGACCCGCCTCAGCGCAAAGCGTAATAATGTTCATGATAATGGTCGTAGTCACAATAGTCTACTTCACCGTTGCAGAAAGACGAGTTCACTATCAATGAGGTGTAGTCATGAAGAAGTCCACTAGGAAGTTAGTTAATACAATAATCATAGAGATAATATTGATCACAGTATCTTTCATATTCATTATGCCTGTTATTTTGGCCATAACTATGAGCCTTCAGCCGCCTCAAAGCGTCTTTTCATTTCCACCGAAGTTTTTCCCTACGGCCTTTCACATCCAGAATTACTTTGATGCTTTCAAGACAGTTCCTTTTGCGCGTTTACTTCTGAACAGCGCAATTGTATCGCTTGCGATTACTCTTGGGAAACTCGTTACTGGAACACTTGCGGGATATGCCTTTTCGAACTTCAGATTTGCAGGAAGAGGGCTCGCCTTCGGGTTTCTTTTTGCAACTCTATTCTTGCCTGCGGAGACGATAATGATCGTTCCCTTGTTCTCCTTAATGAATAAATTTGGATGGGTGAATACATACTGGGCCCTCACCATACCTTTCATGGCGAGTGCAACAAACACTTTCTTAATGAGACAGCAATTCATGACTATCCCCCTTTCTCTTGAGGATGCGGCAAGAATTGATGGAGCCGGACCAATTAAATACTTTCTAAAAATTCTCTTGCCTCTTTCAAAATCGATCATTGCAGGCTCCGCGATCATAAACTTTGTTTATTCATGGAACATTTATCTCTGGCCGCTGATAGTTACGATGGAAGACAAGATGAAAACAGTGCAGATCGGAGTCAAGATGCTTATCGATGCTGAGTCGGCGAACAACTGGGGAATCATTATGGCCGGTACGATGGTAGCGGTGATTCCGACCCTTGTAGTCTTCTTTCTTTTGCAGAATCTCTTTGTGAAAAGCCTTGTAGGAACTGGTCTCAAGGAATAGTCAGACTCGAAAGGAAAGCCAGGATAGAATGACCAGAGAAAACCTGCACGGAGCATATTGAATTCTGATGAGAATTGTTTTGAAGCTGACCTAGTGCTGGAATATCTGGCTACATAACCTGAATGTAAAGATTACTTGGGTTTAACCTTTCAGAATCGATTATCTCTTTCGTTGCTAACACCCATTAGATTTGAAATAGAGTCATTTAGTATCAAATATTTCGAAGCCTGTATCTGCTGTATAGAATCTTTGTAACCGTCCAGGCAGCTGTACGGGGTGATCATTTTACCCGTTCTTCTCTCAACTGCTTCACTGTTATCGAGAATTCCGTCGCTGGACATTATGAAAATCCTGTTATTGTCGATGAATGAGCCTTCGGGAACATAATGAGTGAATGCGGCAAATCCCGACGACGAATTAAGAAGATCTCGACCGAACAGTATTCCGCTCTTTTCTACGATCCCGATGAGATTAAGCAGTGTGGGAAAGAAATCAATCTGACCGCCTGGTTTGGAGTTCAGGACATCGAGATTAGAATTGGGAATATGAAATAAGAGTGGAATGTTCATAGCGTGTACGAAATCGTACTCACAAGCGAGAAGCTCACTCAATATATCTTTGTTTTCTTTGTTGAAAGGATATAGCCCTGCGTGGTCTCCATAAAGAGCAATGAGTGAGCTGTCGTAAAGGCCGGCCTCTTTTAGTCCTTCAATGAATTCGCCCAATGCAGCATCGGTATAGTGTACCGATTGAATGTAGTTTCCGAAAAGAGTGCCCTCATGTTCTGGAAGGAGTTCAATTGCTCTCAGTTCCTCAGGTATTTCATAGGGATTATGGCTTGTAAGCGTTACAATGAACGCGAAGAAAGGCTCTTCGATTCCTCTTAGGTGTCCCAGTGTCTGTTTGAAAAGAGAAGAATCGCTCAAACCAAAACCAATAATCTCATCGTTTTCCATATCCTCGAGACTTATGAAATCATCAAATCCCAATGAAGGATAAATCTTCTCGCGATTCCAGAACCAACCATTATTGCCGTGAAAGGCAACCGGAAAATAACCTTTGGATTTCAGAAGCGACGGCAAAGCGTAAAAGCTATTCTCTTCCCGAGTCTGATAAACTGAAACATCACCAAGTGCATGCATTGAATTGAGAATTACAAATTCGCAATCAGAGGTGTTTCCTGCTCCAACCTGTTGATAGATTTCATCGAAATAGATCGAATCACTCGAAACCAACCGATTAAGATTAGGTGTTATCTCCTGGTCGTTGTAAACGAAGTTGACTAGAAAGTCCTGAAACGATTCGAGCTGAATGACAATGATGTTTCTATCTTTCGCAACGGAAAAATATTTACCCCGCTCAGCCATTTTATTCACGTAGCCACTATAAGAGACTTTTTCGTCAACAGTTATCCCCCCATCGACTCCCGGAATCGCCCTAACAAGATCAAACATATGGTAGGCAAAGACTCCATATCTGTTGAAGACAAAGTAAGATTGGAGGCTTTCCGAAGAAAATGGTATTAAAAGGCTAATAAGTAAGACAAACGTAATAATTCTGTCCGAATAGGTCGGTTTCCTTATGGGTGTTTCGCCCTGTCTAGACTGCTTCTTTCTCAAGTATAGTCCAACAGGTATGAGATCGATGATAAAGACAAAACTTATTGGATAAAGAACATAGACTATGCTTTCACTTATTGCACCGACGTGTCCGACATGCACAAGCTCCTTAACCGATGGGAGAAAACCGAAGTACTGAAAGTATAAAAAATCTACAAAGAGTATGCATGAAATAATGCAATATAAGAGAAAAAACTTGCCTTTGAATACAATCCAGAACAAGAGCAGCAGGAATGCCATCCAGGCAACAGTCCCAAGCAACACTGACAGCCTTGCAAGCTCAGCGGCGTAGCCGTAAAATACGAAAGACTTTAGCAGAATCAAAACGACGATTATGGTGATACTTTTCGTTGTCCATTGATAGGTCTTTTTCACAATGATCTCATCCTAAACATTTATACGAGCAACTAAATTATACTAACTCAAAACGTATCGTTCAACCAGAGGTTTTCCCTTTTTGGTACAGCGTTGTACTCCTCAGAACTAGATAGAAGGAAGAGCAAATGTATAACTAGAGCGACTTATATGTTGATATGTCGACTCTGTGATTCCTTTTCTGAAGCCAGAGAGACCAAGAGGATAGAACCTGTTCTCCGAATGAGGAATGGAGAAATTACGCAGAAGAAATTTAAGAAATTAAGGAACTCAACCGCTTGTTCCATGGTCTTGATGAATAGGATCTCGATCTTGAACGACTCTCGTCGATCCTCGGCGTGGGAATCGTTTTAACTCATCTATAGATCGTGGGATGGAGAGGCTTGTAAATTTCGCTTTAAGGCAGCAAAATTCTGAGAAAGAACGTAATTACGTGGGTCATGCCGAAAGGAGCGGAGATTCTTCGGCTAAGATCGTATTTAGTGGATCTGGAAAGACATTTGGCGAAAGATAGACATCGCAACTTCTTCCTTTCAAATGTTATGGCAATTACTGAAAACTCACCTGTCGGCCTTTGCTTCGAAGACAATTATTCGGGTTCCGTGTTCCTCAATAGAGGAGCCAGGGAATCGGGGTTGAGAGTTTCCGATTCCGTCTCTTACCATGGGGGAGAGAGCTTTGTTGAGTTTGTGAAGTCTGAGAATTTCGAGAGATGTTTCAGGAGTATGGTTATCGATTACGACGAGAAGGTTTCAGGTTTGGATGTGCGAAATTCTTTGTTGAAATAACGGATTGAAGATAACGAATAAAGAACTTTAGGAGAGCAGGAAAAAGATTAGAAAACTCCAATAAGTCGCTCTTGATCTTTCAAAGGCTGCAAGTGAAGAACATGTCTGTGATCTGATCGTGGTGACCAAGAAAATTCTGGAGTTCGATATGCCCGGTCTTGATATTGTAGAGCTTGGAAGCCTTGTTGTTAAGAGAGAAACCGAGCCAGTTTCTGACAACGGTGAAGTCCGTTACAGAAAAGAGTAGGGAGAAGGCGGCAGGACTTTATGAGAAGGGAAGACGCCAGTCTTTCCAGATACTTCGAAGGGCAGGGAGGAAAAACCGAGAAGTAGCGAATACAGATCGGCTCTCAGCAAATCTGTTGGAAGATACGGGGGTCTTCCAAACGATATCTTCAGGGCCGGATGAATTTAGTAGTGAAGCCATTGAGCTGGCGGAAGTTCTTATAGTCCATGCTGCAGAGGCAATCAACAGAATAAGAAACATATTCGAGATGACAAGGCCAACCTTTAACGACCCTCTCACGGGAGCACTCGGCAGGTATGGATTAAAGAAGTTTTCGAGAGCAGAAACCGAGAGAGCGAAAAGAAACCTCTCAGATTTTAATTGATAATGATGGATGTAGACGGTTTTAAGAAGTTAAATGACTCTTCCGGTCGTGTCTATGGTGACTCTGTGCTTTCTTAGCTTGCTGAATCTGTTAAGAAGATCATTAGAAGTGGTGAACGAATAGTCAGGTGGGGAGGCGTTGAATTCTTAATTATTCTTACCGGAGTATCCCTCGAAGATGCCAGGTCTGTGGGGGAAAGAGTACTTGATCAGCCGAGAGAAATCTGCCAAGAAAAACCGTAAACAGCGGTGAGCATAGGAATAACACGTTTGCCAGAAAACGACGATAGTGTCGACGAAATGATACACCGAGCCGACAGTGTGCTGTGCGCGGCAAAGAAAAGCGGCAGAAACTGTGTCGATATCTTTCCTAAATAGCAGGAACGGTTTTTACAATTGTAAATTTACCCGTCTGATCTCTTTCCAAATAGACAGAGAGCCGTATGTCTTTTATCCAGCTACCTTCTCTTGAACCCAAAGAATTCCATAAGCAGCTATCGATATCGGTTGGCTTAACCGAGATGGAAGCAAGCAGAACTGTATAGTTGTCTGTCTCCTCTAAAACTATTACGTCCTCAATCAAATATCCGGTAAGCCGTGACTCTTCTGGAAGCCAACGATCTTCAAAGCCTTTCAAGTAATCACCTAGCAAGGAGCTACCGATTTCCTTTGCAGTAATCTCTTTAACAAACTCGCTTTCAACAGAAGAATGAAACAAAGTGTCCCCAAGGAAAAGCACCGTGCCGAGCAAGGCTGCTTGCAGAAGAATGGCCAGGTAGATCCATCTGTAATCTTCCATTAGAATCAACTCCCATATACCATGAAAAAAGACCTCACGCAGATTATACCGTATTTCTTCGGCATATCAGAACTTCCGTGAACAATTGGAAAGCGAATAGAGTGGTCGACAGAACGTGGAATCGCACCGCTAGATTAATCTAATTTTTACGCTCTCAATAAAGACAAATCGTCAGTTTTGAAAAGGAAAGCTCTTGCCTCGCTTTAAAGACAAGAGCCATCTTTAGTAAGTCTCATTTCATACTAGGACAGGGATTTCAGGACCTGTCTGGCCCAGTTTGCACTTGCGTTGGCTGCATATTTTACGCCGGAACCTATTGGATCGTAGAAATCTATGGCACCGACAATTTTGTTTTCCGAAAGCTTGCTTATCAACTCCTGGAAAACTATTCCCATTAGGCCCTCATGGGTACAAAATAGAGCGATGTTTTTATTGGAAAGTTTGGTTTTTCTAATGAAGCTTTCGATTGGCGGTGCGTAGCTCATTGCCCAAACCGGTGAACCAATAAAAATTAGGTCGTAATTGTCGGGGTCAAGCAAAAAAGGTTCAAGATCCGGCACGGGGTCCATACTAACACTCTCCCCTTCCCAAATGTACTTCACTTTTCTTCCGCCACTTTTTTCCACCGGTTTTAGCTCGAGAAGATCGGCATTGGTTTCGCCTGCAATTGATTCGGCAATTGATTTAGTACTTTCGTCATGAGAGTAATAAACAACTAGAACGTTCCTTCCATTTTCTACAGACATAAATCAGACCTCCAATTAATATCCGACTATTATTATCTATATTTATTCTCTCACATTTGACGTTGTTTTCATAGAACTATAAGGTGTCTTCGACTAATCTTGAGCAAAACGCATTTCTGCGTACTTTGTCTTGAATCCCATCTTTTTATAGAGAAACCTTGCAGGGTTATTCTCTTCAACATGCAGGGCAATATCGCCGTTGCACATTCTCTTTATCTGTTTGATCAGTTTTTTACCGATGCCTATGCCTCTGGCTTCTCTGTCAACCGCGATGTAAACGAGTATGTGTTCTGGTATATACCCCTTCATCCCCGTGTCGTTTACTACAGAAGCACCAAGAATCCTCTCTCCATGTCTTGCAATAAGAACGAAGCCACCTTTACCCGCTTCGTTCGAGAAGGCATATTCAATGGATCTCCAGATTGCTTTTCTATCGTCACCGTACTCTTCAAGGTGAGTATGAAGGAAGTCGACGATTCTGTCGATTCCGATTTCCTTGTCGGCAGTTTCCATGTTCTCAAATCGATCAATAGTGATCTTCTCGTTTTTGGTTAGCAGCTTCAAAAAAACACCTCCGTTTTGAAATAGATATTCGTTTGTATATCTAATATAATTATACCATCGTGAATTGTTAACAACTGTAAAAGCTTATTATAGCGATCTCAACTATTTCGGCTGAAAAGGGATTACGGGAGGTGGCTTAACAAAATCTTTGCCTTCATTAGAAACAAGCCAGTACAAACTACCGTCGGACTTCCCCACTCTCAAGCTCTATTCAATGAGATATCTTCCCAAAAGAACTAATCATCGCAGAATCTCTTCAACTTCTCGTTTACCTCTTCATTGTTGTTTCTCAGCACTGGCTCACAAACACCTGCGATCTCCCATGGCACTATTCCTGTCCTTCTGCCTATTCCTAAGTCTGATCAACTCACCGGACTCACTGAAGTTTTCGCGAGCCGCTACGCTCGTTCGCGCTCAGTAACAGCTTACTGCTCATCTACCGTAGCTGCGTTTCCACGTACATCTACTATTCTGTCTTCCTTAATTACGCTGGGTTCCATCATCTCGTGAAAAAGAAGAAAGGTCTTTGCCTGTCTAGCCTTCTCTCTCAGTCCTGATCTATGATTTCTCACGTGTCGTTGACTCAAGTTCAGTTTTTTTGAGTTTATTTGTTGCCCAGTGATGTGCAAGAATACGCTATCATTGTCTGCTGGTGTTCTGAGAGTCCGGTGTAGTTCCTTTCATGCATGAGAATAGAGTGAAAGGGCGAAACACGGTTTCTAGATCTGTGTTCTTTCGCTGCCATTTCGGCGTCTATAAGAACTTCATCGGGATTTCCAAAGACCTCTCCCTTCTTAAAAGACATTTCACATGTCAAACAGACATAGTCTGTGTTTAGAACTCTATAAGCGGCCTTCAATTCCTCAATGCTGCTTTCCAAGAAAAGTTCGGAAGATTCAATGAACTAACCTCTCGCTTGAGAGTATGTATGATAGATAATGATGAAGAGTGCAAACAAGAGAGGTATGTGTTTGATCATAAGTAACTATGCAGTTCACTCGTTTATCACAATACCTCGACGCCTTTAAGCCTTCAGACAATGGTAGGTGAACAGGAGTTGAAAACTGTTGTTCATATTTCCAGTGCGAGAACTCTTCTTTTCAGCCGAACTTTGAATCCGGCTTTTTCATAGATCTTCTTTGCCGAGGTTCTGTCAGACGTCACCGATAGAATTGCCCGTGTCTTGCCCAGTTTCTTAAGGTATGTAAGAGAAGTCGCCAAGAGGCTCTTGCCACGCCCTTTCCTCTCCACTCCTGTACCACAAAGATTTCCTCAGTGTAGCACTTAGCGCTGTTCTGAGCATCGGGATAAACCATTACACTTCCTGCAATGTTTCCTCCGGCATCGATGGCGGCAATTATTACGCCTTCTCGTCTCCATTCGTCTCTACTGAAGAAGTAATTGAGATACTTGTATTCTAGTGGGGAATCGGGAAAGCATATCTGCTCAACCCTGAGATATTGCAAAATCTCCGGCTCTCTTCTGGGTTTCAGCTCTGCGATATTTAAACCCTCAGGAAGGCTATAAGAAGAGATCTCTTCACTGAGATCCTTCTCCATGTAAATAAAGTCGATCCAGTGAGTGAATCCTGCTGAGGAAAAGAAATCACTCTTAGTCTTCTCGGTGTCGGCGACTTTCACACATATTCGCCTCCCGGCGGACGGAAAGAAGCCCCTCGTGGATTCGATAATCAAAGGAATCGAAGCTTTGTAAAGGGCAGACATTAGATCCGGATCTGCGAAGTGCTCAAGTATTATTTCGAGCCAAATGTGATGAAAGAACTCTCTTGAGAAATTCTGCCGGGAGAAGAATCTTGAAAATCCCAGAACCCTTCCATTATCGACTGCCAGAAGAATATTCTTTCTTCCGTTCAGCAAAGGATTTCTGAAATCGTCAGCCGTGAATTTCTCGGCGTCCGGATGGTCTCTTTCATAATCTAACTGAATGTCTAAAATTCTTTGCTTAAAATCCTTTGAATAGCCCTGAATTATCACTTATGAACCTCCGCTTGAATGATCTCAAAATGGATAAAGTGCCAGCTTTCATACTTATTAACAATCATCACTAATCAAATATCATCATCTTATCAAGTTACCCCGGATAACTCTGAGATAAAAGTGGCATAATATATAAATAATAGAATCTACTAGAGTTTGTCAAGCGTTGCACGGAAAATCAAGTTCTTAGGGCGTGATGAAGTTATGGAAAACAGAGACTCTAGTGGATTTGCAAGTATCTTGAAGTTCGGAGGTGGACCACTAATGTTTTTTGGTAAGAAAGAAGTGGCGATTATTCAGCTTTTCCACGAGCACCTGGATTTCATCTCAAAGACTCTGGAGAACCTTGAAAAGGTCTTTCTTGCCATTGAGAGTGAGAATTCTATGTCGATAGAGATTTACGCGGAAGAGGTAGGAAAAATGGAATCGGCTGCAGATGCAAAGAGGCGCGAGATGGAAAATGCCATGTATCAAGGGGCCTTCCTTCCCAATTTTCGCGGAGATTTTCTCGGCCTTGCAGAAACGTTTGATAAGGTAGCTAATGAAGCGGAAAATGTTGTTGACCAGATAATACTGCAACATCTCTCGGTACCTCAAGAGCTCAGGAATGATCTGCTAAAACAGGCTCAGCTGGCAATTAAAACTTATGAAGTATCGAAGGAGGCAGCTCTAAACCTCTTTCAGGAGCTCAGTGTAGCCGAGGAGATGATAAAGGAAACGGAACGTCTCGAGAACATTGAGGACAGCCACGAGCGGGCACTTATAAAAAGGATTTTTGAAATGGATCTCACACTTGCCGAGAAGAGACAGCTGCGGGAACTGGTTCTTTCGATTGGTGATATTGCTAATTATTCGGAGGATTGCTCCGACCGTATGGAAATCATCGTCCTAAAAAGAAGAGTTTAGTCAGAAAAGTCCCTTAACGGCATTGACAACCAAATAAAGCCCAAGGGATACGAATCCGGCGATCAACGGAGTTTGTAACCATCCTAGAGCTATATTCCGTAGGACCTTAAAGTTGATGTCGCTGGAACCTCTTGCAAGGCCTGCACCAATTACTGCACCAACTATTGCCTGAGAAGTTGAAACTGGAACTCCTATTACTGCAAAAACCCACACAGTTATCGCCTGGGAAAGCACGGCTATCACAGCGGAGAAATGATCGAGCAGCGTAATCTGCTTTCCGACAGTGAGCATTACTCTCTTGCTGAATGTCAGGACGCCAAGGGCAATACTTAGTCCACCGACCAGCGCGGCGATATCGTATGAAATTATGCCTGCAAGCGGGCCGGTGACGTTAGCAACGTTGTTTGCACCAAGAGCATATGAGCCATACGCACCTATAATCAGTGCTCCAATCTTAAGTGAAAGATCTTGAGCTTGTATTGTCTTTATTCTTCTGAATAGAATCGCAGATAGCTTGTAGAGAAAGAATGAACCAATGGCTGCCCCTATAGGGGTGGCTATCCAGCAGATTACTACTTTAATTAGAACCGACCAGTCAACTGTCGAGTTTAGGATCCCTATCCCCAGAATTGCTCCCATCATTGCTTGGGAGGAAGAGGAAGGGATTCCCAGATATGTCATTATTGTCATTGAAATAGCCGCTCCAATTGTGCTTACAGAAGCAGTAAGAAGTGTCTGACTGCTAACACTGGAGATTGTTTCCAGTCCCCTGGAACCCTCCAGGAGCGCACCAATAACTATGAAGACAGCAGAGAGCACCACCGCGACGCGGTATTTTACGAGACCTGAAGTAACCGCAGTTCCATATACATTTGCAGCGTCATTCGCACCCAAAGCCCAGCCGAAAACAACAGCAGGTATTATCGCAAAAA
>NZ_JFHJ01000090.1:0-3413 GCF_003666285.1 Mesotoga sp. HF07.pep.5.2.highcov
AGGGTCTCACCTTCCTGCTGGTTGAAGAGCTCTATTGAGTTTGAAGGAAGTGCCCCATCCAAACTAGGTGCCGTTGTTACTAACTCTGGCTATTCAGACTGGTCGACTCAAGATGTATCTTGCGAAACAAGGAGCCTAAGAGTTAAAGTCGACAGAAAGGGATCTGACTACTCAGTTTTTGCTTGGCAGGATGAGTGGGTTCAACTCCGGCTGGCAAGACTAATAGAAGACGACTGCAAACTTCCAGTTATGGTGGGGGCTTATTGCTGTAGTCCAAGAGGAAGTGGCTACAGAGTAGTCTTCGATGAAATCTCCTTGAACTGCAGATAGCCCTCTCGAAGGATATCAAGGAGATCCGAGACTGATCCGGTAATTTAGCCTTCTCCGCCGGAAGTGAGGTTATCTATTTTTGATCGGGCGACATTTCTTGACCAGATTCTTCAGTTATTACCAAGCCTATTTTGAAGGCATCAACCTGTTCCCTTCTTTTTTCGCCTTCAAAATAGAGAAATTCAAGCATAGAATCTCCTGAGTCTGTGGGTTTTAATCGAAACACTGAATACCTTACACCCATATACTCTACTTCAGTGATGTCACCAACAGGTTCTACTGCCGAATATGAAGAAAGTTGCCATTCGCAATCTTCTTCGTTGCCTTTCTTCAATCTAACCAAGACCGTTTGATCGATCCTTATTGAAATCGTTCTTCCATAGTCGGAATCCTGAACAAAAACATATTCTAACGGGTTCTGCAACGACTATTGTAGCCTCAAAAGTTCTCTCGGGAGCGACATCTTCCCACAGACTGCCATAATCAAACCTAAGCCTAGCCTGCCCGTAATTCATGCCTTCAAAGTAGAAGGTTTGTGCAACTTTCCCGGCTGAATACGGCGATGGCTCCGTAATTTTCACTTCATTTTCTCTTGCTGTCGGAGTACTTCAGGAGTGGTGGCAGAGATACGCCATCTTAATCCGGAATCAATAGGGGAATCGAGAATAACCTCTATAGGTTCATTGAGACCGACTACAATAGTTTTTCCCACATCTGAAGAATCAATAATTATCGGATCTATGTTGGGTTTTTCTACATTAATAGAAAATGAAGACGTCCTTATTGAAGTTTCCTCCCACAATGAACCAAAGGAAAACTCAATGGAAGACTTCCCAGATCCAACTACCCGGAAATCGAAGACGTCGCGTCCACCGCCTGATTCCTTAAGCTCTTCGTAGTATGGATCCGAAATCAGTCTTATAGAGTTTTCGTCTAAACTCTTGACTTTCCAGAAGTAGCCTGCACCTCGATTTGAAGGAAGCTTCACGGAAAAATCATCTCCAACGTGAAGTTCGTGAACTTTCTCAAGATCTTCCCATCCGAATACCATATCTCCTGGAACTTCCGACATGTCATCAAGATTCATTTCCTGTTGTCCTTGATGACCAAAGTTTTCTTCGGCTCTTTGAAGGAAATCTTCCACAATGGTTTTGAAGGCTTTCTTCTCTTCAAACATAGGTAGATGTCCGCTGTTCATGAACGTTACAAATTCTATATTTGGAGACCCCTCTTGAAACGTTAAGAGATTCTTGGCGCCGGGAAAGCTGTTTAATCCAGAGCAGATAAGAATCGGTAGGTTAATGTCTAAAAGTCCTGAGGAAAAATCATGTCCTCTAAGAATTCCACTAATGAAGGTAGGGGTTTCTCCCCAAAACAGGTTATAGATTTCCTCGTTTATAATATCTCTGGAAAGTACCGGCTTCAGTTCAGATGTGGGACCATCCCCAAACAAATAATAGAACTTGTCGAAACTCTGAGACGATTCACCATCGGCTAGATCGGATAATGCGGAATCGATTGCAGGGAGGTTCAATCTTGGATTTATCATTACAAGACTGAGCAGTCCTTCAGGATTTGTAAGGGCAAATCCAACGGCGATTGCTGATCCAAATCCATGGCCAAGAAGATGAAAAGAGTTTATTTCGAGCGAAAAAATAAGTGAAGCGAGTTCAGCAACAAAGTATTGAAAATCAATAGCTACATCCGAGTGATTCTTTGAACTCCCACTTTCAAGCTGATCGTATCTCAAAGTCTTCCTTCCACTGAGTATTCCTTTCATATAAGAACTGCTGAAGCCTGGACCGTCGCCAATCAGGATAACCACTTCTCCATCGGCTTCTTCGACTTCATAATGGATCTCGTTTCCGCTAAATAGAATCTGCCCTTCATAAGCTAGACAGCTCGCTGAAAAAGCTAATATTATGATCACAAAGAAAGTACGCAAATAAGACACTCTCCTGCCACAAAACAGATGTAAGAACGCTCCTTTCAATGAACTCGCGATTTCGAAAAGTCCGTCTATGGATCTTATTGGTTGCTTGAATTCACAGCATTGAGTTCCCAAAGAATAATAGATGGAGCTTTCCCTAGTGGACATGCAACCATACACACATTGTCGATTTTCCCCTGTTATTCCAGGCGTAGTATGGAACAAGAGAAAATCTAACATTGTTGCCCTTGCTCTTCACTGATCCAAGGGGGTTGTATAGCTTCTTTTCCCATCCATCCAGATCAAAGGCGACTCCCTTCCCACTAAGAATTACTGGGTTTCCTGGCAGTGCATCACTCTGTGTGACTTCGAAGTTCTTTCTTGAAGGCACTGACAAGGTTCTTACATCGAAATCCGGGTTGTCAACACCTTCTGCGCAGTAAACGAGAGGCCCCCTTTGGACCGAGACTTTGTCAGTGTTTTCCCTAAGAAGAGGGTTGGCGGTCATCAATCGAATGCGCATCGGAAGGGCCAGATATACTTCAGTCTTTCCCTTCCAGTTGCCTTCCAGCCGCACAAATCCCTTCTCTGGACGAAGTTTTTGTTTTATGCCATCGACCTGCACTTCGAATTCTCCTTCGGTCCATTCAGGAATTCTTAGGAGAATAGAGAGCTCAGTATCCAGATCAGTAGCAACAGTTAACTGCACTTCTTCAGAGTGTGGATAAGAAGTTTTCTGAATAATGGAAACTTCTCCGTCTCTAAAAGGAATTGTGGCTTTGCTCTCTTCGTAGAAATTGACCCTGATTTCGTTCAGAGTTGTTCCATAGATATAACCTCCGAAAGAGGTCAGCAATCTAGCGATGTTTGGAGGACAGCACGCGCATTCAAACCATTCCTCTCGCTCGCGTTTACCTGCGTCTTCCAGAGGATTGACATAGAAGTAGCGTTTACCATCAAGCGAAATTCCCGACAACACTCCATTATAGAAAGACTGCTCGAATAGGTCCAGGTACTTGGCATCACCAGATATCATATACATGCGCCAGTTCCAGAAGACATTTCCAACTGCAGCACATGTTTCCGCATAAGCTCTTCTGCTGGGTAATTCGAACTCTTCTCCGAAGGATTCTCCCTCGTATCTTGAGCCGGC
>NZ_JFHJ01000205.1:0-2573 GCF_003666285.1 Mesotoga sp. HF07.pep.5.2.highcov
CTCGTGAAAAACTCTGTGGTTATGACAAATTCAAAGATCGGCAGAAACGTTGTTATAGAACGAGGAATAGTCGGTGAAGGAACGTTTGTGAAGGACGGAGTAGTTCTCGGCTATGGAGATGAAGTTCCACACGAGACGCAGCCTCACATCTATAACGCGGGAATCGTAGTCGTCGGATCTGACGTGGTTATTCCACAAAACACAAAGATAGGAAAGAACAGTGCCATTCTCAATCACGTTAGAGAGGAGGATTTTGAGGGAGATGTTGAAGGCGGTAAAACCATTTCCCCCAAAGCGTAAGGGAGTAGCTTCTTTTACACTGCTCATCGCAATTCTGATAGTCTGTACTGCGATGGTTACGGTACTGGCACCAGTGGATACTATAATGGTCTCAAGAAGGCTAAGTTCATGGTACTTCAGACTCGCACTGACTATCAAATCCATATACCTTGCAGAGCCCGAAGAAACGGAAATCAATGGCCTTCAAATGGAAAAAAGTTCAAGGACAGTTTATTCAAACTGCGCAAAAATAGAGATAATAAATTACCATATAATTGAAGGAGAGAAATCCTTCGATTTTGAAATCGTTGGCAATATCACCGATATTTCATAAGGAGGTATGAGTTATGAAGAAAGTTCTGCTTATTACCCTGTTGCTGATCATGGCAGTATTTGTGATGGGCCAGAAGCTTACTATTCTGCACATCAACGACACTCACGGACATATCTGGCCGGAAGGTGATTACGGTGGACTGGCGGCTATAACCACCCTGGTAAATCAGGTCAGGGCTGAGAATCCCAACACTCTATTCCTGCATGCCGGAGATATCAACACCGGTGTCCCCGAATCGGATTTGCAGGACGCTGCACCCGATATAGTAGCCCTCAACCTGATGAAGCTAGACGCAATGGCCATCGGTAATCACGAATTCGATAACGATGCTTCCGTACTTGCGAAACAGATGGAAATCGCAAATTTCCCGTTCTTAAGCGCAAATATCTACAAGGATGGTGAACCGGCCTTCCAGGAATATATGATCACGGAAGTCGGAGGAATAAAGGTAGCCATCGTTGGGTTTACGACTCAAGAAACGGAAATCCTTGAGTACCTCTATGCGAAAGACTACGAGTGGAAAGACGTAATTGAAGTTGCCAAAGAGATCATTCCTGAACTCGAGGCTCAGGCGGATATCGTAATTGCGCTCACTCACATGGGAAGCAATCCCGTGCTTGCCGGCCCCAATTCCTGGGAGCTTGCGAAAGCGGTTGACGGTATCGATGTCATTGTCGACGGTCATAGCCACACTTTCTACGAAAGGCCTGAGATAATCAACGAGACAATAATCGTATCGGCAGGAGAATGGGCGAAGAATCTTGGCAAGCTCGAACTTGAAATCGTTGATGATACGGTCATTTTCGTTTCCTTCAGAAATCTCCCGGTTATCGCCGAAGAGATCGAACCGGACTTCGCCGTGGCAACTGTGCTTGATTACTTCAAGAAGGCCGGCGGAGAAGCTCTTAATATCGTTGTCGGAGAGACCGCGATAAGACTCGAGGGGGATAGAGGAGTAGTAAGGTCACAGGACACGAACCTTGGTTACTTGATATGTGACGCAATGGTATGGAAAACCGGTGCTGATCTAGCCTTGACAAATTCTGGTGGAATCAGAGCTTCCATAGAGGCTGGTCCAATAACGTATCGCGACATTCTTACAGTTCTTCCGTTTGGAAACACGCTGTACGTTTTGGAAGTACCCGGCACCGCTCTCAGAGAGATTCTCCAGTACACGGCAACGAGAGAAGCGGGGCAGGGAGCGATGGCTCAGGTAAGTGGAGTAACTTATGTAATTGAGAACAAAGAAGCAAAGGATATTCTCGTAAACGGAGAACCTATTGATGATAACAAGTTGTACAAACTGGCTACAAATAACTACCTTGCCTCTGGCGGTGACGGTTATGAAATTCTTGCTGGCCTCTCAGGTTACGACACTGGATTCGTTCTCGCCGACGTTGTAGTCGAGTTTGTTGGAGAGATCAGCCCGATAACCTCTTACCCAGATAGCGGAAGAATAACCAGAAAGTAGTTTTAGATTAAGTTAAGACTCAAACATTGTACTATAATAGGAGCGGAGCGACCGCTCCTTTTGTTTGTTAATCCCAGTCATTTTTTGAGTCGAAGTTTCTTTCATGATATTCGGGATCCCAGAAAGGCAAACATCTATTGATTAAGGTTGAGAGGTGATAACTAAATGAGGTTGCCTACCTTCAGAGGAGGGGTGCACCCGCCAGAGAAAAAGGAACTGTCTAAAGATTCCCGTCTGAGCGTTCTGCCGCTTCCCGAAAGTCTATGTATTTCTTGCAAACCACGCCGGTGTTCCTGCTAAACCACTTGTGAACGTTGGAGACAGCGTAAAGACAGGTCAATTGATTGCGGAGGCCAGTGGTTTCATTTCCGCAAATCTTCATTCTCCTCTGACAGGTGAAGTCAAGGAGATCGCAAAGTACTACCATCCGACTCTTTCAAAACCTGACGATGCAATTGTTATAGAAAAATCGGGCGAAGAAGAGTGGGA
>NZ_JFHJ01000696.1:0-2291 GCF_003666285.1 Mesotoga sp. HF07.pep.5.2.highcov
CCCATGCGTACCAATCAGAAAATACATTGCCCCCTTCTATTTGATGGCCGGCCGTTGCAACACCCCACATGAAACCGTCTGGAAACGAAAGCATATCGGAAACCTCCTAAGTATGTTATGTGTATACTCATATACAATTATAATCATGAAGGTGGGCAAAGTAAAAACTACTGGAAAGATGAGGTTGGTCGCATGAAGATTTCTATTGTTGGCAATGTGAACATAGACCTAAGCGCATTCATAAGTGAAAGCGGGAATAATGAAGAAAACAGGATCAGCGAGATGAGCTTTGCCATCGGAGGAAGCGCCTCGAACACATCAATAATGTTAAGCAGGCTAAGGAAGAGCATCTATCTGCAAGGTGCGGTTGGGAGCGACTTTTTTGGAGAGATGGCGCTTGAATTGCTGAAAAGAGAAGGCCTCAACATCGATTATCTTTTAAAGCTGAATGGAAAGACGGGCTTCTGTTTTTCAGCGATCTCTAAAGATGGACAAAGGCATCTCTTCACGTACAGGGGAGTTAACGAAAAAGCGTACCCGATTGAAGATGGGTTCGACTTCTACCACTTTGGAGGTGTAACTCCCGATCAGATTGAAAGGTTTGTAGGCAAAACTGGCGAAGTAAGGTTTTCATACAACCCTGGAGGCATCGTCACTTTTGAGAAGACAAATGGAGTTGCGGCTATTGCAGCAAGGTGTGAAGTGCTGTTCGTTAATGAGAGCGAGTGGAATCATCTTGAACATTCGCTTACCGTAGAGCCAAAGGAAATTGTCGTAACACTAGGAGCGAGAGGATCGAAAATCAAGAACGGCCCAGAAGAAGCTGCTCTTCCTGCGAAGGTAATTGATACAACGGGCGCCGGAGACTCTTTCATTGCAGGGTTCTTGCACGCATATCTTTCAGGAAAAGATCCGGCACAGTGCTTGAAACTGGGAAATCTACTTGCATCCATGGTAGTATCAAGGCCGGGAGCAAGTCCTGCTTTCACTTACAATGAAGTAAGTGATCTCGCAAATAGGTATGACGTATACTTGCATTAGTTGTATATACTTTAATAATATACTATACTGAATATGATGAAAGTAACGGTATATATATTTGCATAGGTTATGTATGGATCCGTGTTGTTCTATAATAGTTTATATAAAATATTTTGTGTATATAAAGCTTAGATCAAATATGAACGCTTTTGTGATAGTATATCTGTAGAGGTGATTCAATGCCAGCACAAATTGCATCGGTTGATGTTGTAAGAATACTTGGTAAGCTGAGTGACGATGGAGGGGAGCAATCAAGTAGAAATAGATTCATTCGCGAGTATCTTTCAAAGTACACTTCTCCCGAATCCATCGTCAGTGACATCGAGGGGCTACTTGAAGCCTATCCTACATTTGATGGCGATTCTGAGAGTCTCGGAAGAGCCTACGCCGATCTTGTTAATAGGCTTGCCGAACTATCGGGTTTCTCCGTTGACTATGTGAAGTACTCCGGAAGAGAGAAGATAACGGGGATCTGGAAGGTGGGTGAGGCTATTCAGATCAAAGTCTCGGCGATTATTTGTACTGATTTCGAAGAGGCCAAGGGAGTTGCGAGAAACGCTCTCCTAATCCTTCCCGAAGCGATCGATCTCGGGAGACCATTTGTTACAGTTGGGCGTCTTGGTATGTTGTTTTCAATGATCGAGCAAATCGAGCTTCCGGTTAGTTCAGTCGCGTCGATACTTGTCACAGATGATAACTACGACAAAAGAATATCATCATTTATGGAGTTAATGCTATTAGCTTTCAAAAAGGAGCTGGCAAGAAAACCCCAGATATCGCTTCAAAAAGAGTGGTCTAAAGAGGAACTTGAAGAATTCATTCTGGAGAGACTTAAGCTGCCCACTATAGGGATGCTGTTTTCCTTACTCGATTCACCCATGTTGAGTGAAGACTTGGTAGACAGAATAAACAGTTTCCTGGAGGAAAACGAGAGCGAACTGGTGAAAGGACCTATGGCACTGGGTGCCATAATGGGTGCTCTTTCGAAACACTACTCCGGGATCAAAGAAGAGCTTGTATTGCGCGAGGGAAAGAGATATCGACTGGCCGACAAATACAGACCTGTAATATCCGAAATCAAAGCGCGCTTTGAAAGCGGTGTTCAGGCACGCACGCGTTAAATGGCTCATATTGCTTGTTTCTTCTGGCAAGAATATAAATAGATACGGAAGTGAAGAAAAATTCAACACAGAGCATTTTAAGAGGTATCACGCTGTAACTCCTATTGAATGGAGCTTACACGCGTAGCA
>NZ_JFHJ01000612.1:0-3955 GCF_003666285.1 Mesotoga sp. HF07.pep.5.2.highcov
AGTGACGATGAAGAGATAAAGATAATAGTTCCTGAAACTGTCAAGCTCGAGGCAGAAGTTGGCGCTGAATTCTTCTGGATAAGAGAGAAAATCTATGAGTGGGAAATCGATAAGAAAGCGAATCCTACTCAGATAACCTTCCAGGTGAATGAATTCGAAAAGGACATTGAATACACCATAACGGCAACAAAAACTCTCAAATCCGAAGTGGACACGCACTCTTACAGTGGTTCAGTAAAGGTTACCAACAACGGCAACAGCGAGGCTCAGAACGTCAAGCTGACCATTACACTTCAGTATTACGACGGGTCTGATTGGATAACTATTCAGACTCTTCCGGAAGTCGAGCTTGGAAGTATCTCTTCTGGCGGAAACAATACTTATGGATTTGGACCGATAGCCTTCACACCTGTTGACACTAACGCTCAACACAGGGTAAAGGTCGAAGTCTCTGCCGATGCGCCTGCCAATACCGATGAAGCGTACGATGATTCTTTCCTGTCAATTACGGGAACAACCGAGACTAATGCCACTGCAGTTCTCGATGATGAATTCACTTATGTACCAGACGGATTCGCGATCGTCGCAACAGATCCAGATCCACTTCCATTCCCGATGAACCTTACTGATTCGGCCGTAGTTCAGTTCTCCATAACCATAAGAAAGTTCTCATTTGGAGGAAGTGGAACTGTCACCTACGAATATCCAGTAACAGATGCATATATCTCAGCCACAGTCACCGGCTACATGGCAGGTACGTATCCCGGTTGGTGTATCCAGGTTAATGTACCCGGAATCGGTGGTCCGTACACAATACAGGATGTTTATAACGGTGGCGCGCCAGATTCGAAGATGGCAAAAGCCAACTACATACTCAACAGATACAGAGACGGTGATTATCCTGGAGTTGACTACAGGCATATTCAGATCGCAATATGGGCGATAATGGAAGGCTCTCTAAACTGGAATTCATGGAGAAAAATGTTTGATCCTAACGTTCCAGATGGAGACAAACCTCTCGTCCAGGCTATTATTGATACTGCTAAAGAAGACTTCCTTCCAGGTTGCGGCGATGTAGTCCTCATGAAGGCACTGAGCGCAAACAAGCAGGACGTAATACTTGAGATAATATTCCCGTGTGAAGAAGAGGAATTCAGACTTAAGAATACCGCGACACTCATCAGTGATCTACAGGAGATATGGGACGACGCAGTAGTTGAAATAAAGCTGACTCTTACCGACCCAGAAACCTGGATAGGCGATGAGACTGCCTGGGGCGGGAACTATGAAGGAGATGGAGCTTCATGGTGGTACTACTTCGACACAAACGGTCCCGCCACTCAGCATATTTACGCTGGTCAGAATAAAGTCGCCGGAGCCTCAGTGACTTATAAGGACGGCAAGCTGACAATAGTGCTCGGACCTAATATGCGCCTGCAGAGTGGAAGCGAGACTGTGAAGATTCAGGGATATGCCGAAGGTAAATTACCGACAGAAAGACCAGCAGGAGGGCAATTTACATACAAAGGCACTGATCTGGTCGTTCCTGTTAGCCCGGCAAGATACTTTGCGATTCATCTGGATGTAGAAGTACTACAATAGCCATACAGTAACTTCTATAACTCAAAAGCCCTCCTGACGGAGGGCTTTTCATTTCTAGAAGACAGGGATTGGTTATTCGATCACTTGCATATTCCGACATACTGTATGGAACTTCCAGAATTACCCGGATCTGTAAAGCTCGGATTTATTGCCTTGAACACTGCGCTTCCACCCCTCAGATTCTTCGCACCGCCGGTGTAGTATGAGACTGTTATGCCGTCGAAACTGCTATCGTCTCTGAAGCCATACAATCCCGTCGATTTCTTGAGGAGGAGCGCAATCCTAAACGCCGTCATGAGATCTCCAAATCCGATACTGACCCCTCTCTTTGCCAGCGCCGCCGTCACTGCCCTCTGATCGTTACAACTATCCAGAAGGATATCTCTGAAGATAGCGGGGTCTCCTCCACCCTGTGCTCTGACATACTGCAAGAAAAGGTAAGAGAGCGAGTAGTTGGCAAGCACATCGCCGTTGTCATTCCAGTAAAGCAGCGACTGTCCGTTTTTTATGCTGGTGGCGTAATTGTAATAGCTTATCCTGCTTGTCAGAGTTCCCTTGTAGATATGTTCGGCAGCCATTGACAAACCTTCATTCAACCACGTCGGCATTGAACTGCCCTTCTCCACAAAGTAGTTTCTGTTGAAGTTGACCATGTGCTGGAATTCGTGAACCAGAGTGCTGTAGGCTCTCGAGACATCTACCGGGTTAGATGCCGGGTAGTGCATCGTCGGATAGGTGTCTATATAGAAGATCTCCATCTTGTTTGAAGTGCTGGTATTGAAGAGATCTCCAGAGCTGAAATAACCGCCCACATATGCTCCGGTGTTGTCGAAATCATCCTGAATATCGAAACAGAGGATTGCGACTCTTCCGTCTCCGTTCACATCTGATGGAGTGTAGAAGTATTCAGTAACCAGAGGATAGATGACGTTATCGAATTCCTGACCAAGCTGCGTTGCCTTGGAGACAGTTATTTCCGAAGGGTTCTCGACCCATATTTCGCAGGTCTCCCCGATGTACTGGAGAGTCGCGGTTATCTGGTAATTCGAATTCGTTTTGAAATTCCGAACGTGGAATGATCTCGTGCTGCCTACGGCTGCGAGCTCGAAGCCTGCCTCAACTAGATCCGGTCGCATCTTCATCGATAGATCAATGTCATCGGGGAGAGGTATCTCAGGATTTATAGCATACGCTTCAATCGGTAAATTTTTGGGAAGAATATCCCCTGATGGAAGATAATCAGAACTGAGCGTTCCCGTGTACTCTGTGGTGTTTGCGTTCTCTGATTTATTGCTTACTAGAAGGACATTCCCCGTGTAAACCGGCCCGTTCATGTCTATGCCGTCTTCGGGTGGTATTTCGGCGGCAACTGTTCTGAACTTCCAGACATCTCCCTGGGTAGTTGCTCCCTTAGCGTCTATAGCCACTATCTTCCAGTAGTAATCCTTTCCATTCTGAAGATTGCCGGGGTTGTAAGATTTCGTCGTTATTCCCGAGGCCACCTTAGATGGATTTGAACTCTCTCCGAAGTAGACATCGTATTTCAGAGAGTCTCCGTCTGGGTCGCTGCAATTCCATGAAAGAGTTATCGAAACAGCGATATCACTGCTGTTATTTGCGGGATTGGGGCTTGAAGGCTTCGCGGGTGGCTGATTGCTCTTTGTGGTGAAGTTCCAGAGATCTCCGGTCGTCTCAAGCCCCTTCGAATCCCTGGCAACGACTTTCCAGTAATACTTCGTGCCTTCAGCGAGATTCGAAGGCGTGTAGCTTCTTGCAGTCTGCCCAACCGAAACTCTGGCAGGGTTTGTCGTGGTACCGAAGTAAACGTCATAGACAAGTGCGTCGCCGTCGGGATCAGAACAGTTCCATGAAAGTGTTATAGATGTTCCGACACCCGTAGCACCGCTCGATGGGGCTGGATTTGAAGGCTTCAGAGGAGCGTTATTGGAAGACTCAACAGTTATGCTGAAAGTATCGGTCGCTTCTCCACCCCTGCTGTCGCTCGCTCTAACGGTCACCGAATAGGTTCCTGCAGTGGTCGCATTGTAGCTGAACTGGTTTCCGCTTATCGTTCCAACTCCAGATACTTTCGAGAACACAATAGGATCACCGTCTGAGTCTGAGGCGAATTTTCTCAGGTCTAGAACCAGATTCGTTCCAGTGCTCACTGTCTGATCCGGGATCTCCAGAGTGGGGATCGCATTGTATCTGGCAATAACTTTCTTCGGGCTGTTAATGTTCATCTGAAGAGGGTTATCATTTAGTGTCTCTCCGTTCACCGTCCAGTTGAGGAAGGAGAAGCCCTCGACCTGCGGGGCGGTTAGTGTGAGGCTGCTGCCCTTCTCGTACCAGC
>NZ_JFHJ01000025.1:0-4276 GCF_003666285.1 Mesotoga sp. HF07.pep.5.2.highcov
CATATTGAAACTATGTTTTCATAACAGCATATACTTCTTCTCGCTAGAAACAAAGTTGATAACTGAACTATGGAAGCTTGGATCTTGATCCTCCACTTTGAGAGATTCAGTCTGATTGATATGATATGTTGAAGATCCATTGGAGTAGTTTGGAGCCGTAATGCATCATAATTAAATCTACTCAAGAGGGAGTTATTCCACGTAACAGCGCAGATGATAGAATATAGTTACATTAATTAGGAGGTGTTTGTATGAAGCGAGTTCTTATCTCTGTGATCTTTTTGGTGTTCTTTGCATCAGCCTTTGCAAATCTCGTGGTCTATTCCAGCGTCGATGAGGCAAATGCGAGGAAGATATTGAATGCATTTGTTGAGGACACGGGGATCGAAGTTGACTTTGTCTTCCTTTCTTCGGGACCTGCCCTGGCAAGGATTGAAGCCGAATCCAGCAATCCGCAGGCCGATGTGTGGTTTGGCGCACCACTGGAAAACCATATTATCGCAAAAGAACGTGGGTTGACACAGACCTACAAGACGTTAAGTGTATACGGTGTCTCACCCGAGTTCTATGACGTTGAGGGTTATTACCATCCGATTTATATGAATCCTCTCGGTGTTGGAGTTAATACCTCCGTCCTGGAGCAGATAAAGGCCTCTTTGCCGGAATCCTGGGAAGATCTCCTCGCTTCCGAATACAGAAGAATGATTCAGTATCCAAATCCCCAGTCTTCTGGAACTGCCTACAGCTTGATCACTGGTTTAGTAAAGATTTACGGTGAAGATGGGGCCTTCCAGTACCTGAAGAATCTAGCTCCAAATATCCAGACCTATACACAGAGCGGAACTGGACCCTCCAAGGCCGTCGGCCCTGGTCAGGTTGCGCTTGGAATTCAGTTCACCCCGGCTTTCTTCCAGTTCATGGAACAGGGATACCCTGTATCCGTTGTGTTCCCCAAGGAAGGAGTGCCCTACGAAGTGGCTTCAGTCTCGATTCTGAAGGGAGCCAAGAACCTTGCGGATGCTCAGAAGCTTATCGATTGGGTCGTTTCCAAGGCCGGTCAGCAGCAGATAGTTGACCAGAAGACATACTTCTACCCCATAAGACCCGATGTCGATTTCGGCAGCCTACAGCCGCTTTCAACGATCAATCTTCTTTCCATCGATCCTGCTTGGGCCGCAGAAAACAAGACCAGACTTATCGAGAGATGGATTAACGAAGTACTTCCATACTAACGATCACTTAGATTTGCTTTGAGGGGGAGAAATCCCCCTCTTTAATAGGAGGTCGTCCTGTGGCTATAAGGGGAGAAGAAGCAAAAAATAGGTTTCTTAATCTTCTTAAGGATCCAGTTCTGCTTTTGATAATAGTTCTGATTTTCGCCGCCTTGGCCATATTCATTGTCTATCCCCTATTCAGGTTTTTGCGGTTAGTATGACCGACAAGGAAGGCGGGTTTGACCTGAGCGCGTACAGTCATGCCTTTTCGAATCGATACATGAGGCAGGGCTTTTTCAACAGTCTTCTGGTGGCCGGCCTTACGGCAATATTCGGAATGCTTGTAGGGTATCTATTTGCGTACACGCTTAACAGAACGGATATTCCGCTGAAGGGCTTTTTCAGAACCGTTGCCGTTCTGCCGATAGTCTTCCCGCCGTTTATTGGCGCACTTTCGATCATAATGCTATTCGGGTTCAACGGGATCATTACCGCCGGGATATTCGGGATAAGAAATTTTCCTGTGTACGGTTTATGGGGTCTCATGATGGCCCAGGTGGTTTGCTTTTTTCCGGTTGCGTTCATCACACTGGATGGTGTTATAGGAACTATCAGTCCGACGCTTGAGGATGCTGCCTTCAATCTCGGTGCAAATCGGTGGCAGGCCTTCAGGAAAGTAATTCTTCCGATGTCGGTTCCGGGTATTGCAAGCACAATGCTTGTTCTTTTCATAGAGTCGCTCGCCGACTTTGGAAATCCACTTATTCTGGCTGGCAGCAAATTTCCTGTGCTTTCCGTCCAGGCTTATCTTCAAATAACGGGGATGTTTGATACTAAAGGGGGAGCAGCGCTTGCAGTATGGCTCCTGTTTCCTTCAATAGCCGCATTTATTATACAGAAATACTGGGTTGGAAAGAAGAAGTATGTCACGGTGACCGGTAAACCGACGACTTCTGTCCTTAAGAGTGTAAGTAAACCGGTAAAATGGATTCTCTTTTCACTGTGTATGCTTATCGCTGTCTTCACACTCACAATCTATGCCACAATTTTCTGGGGAGCCTTTGTGAAGGCGTGGGGAATGAACAATACTCTTACTCTGGAGAACTTCAAGTATGTCTTCGACGTCGGACTCGAGGCAATAAAGGACACTCTCGTTATTGCTTTCACTTCTACGCCGATATCTGCCGTCCTTGGTATGATAATTGCTTTTCTCCTTGTCAGGAAGGTCTTTCCTGGAAGAAGGGTGATGGAGTTCACCTCGATGCTGAGTTTTGCAGTTCCTGGAACGGTTATTGGAATAGGATATATTCTTTCATTCAACAAACCCCCGTTGCTGCTCACGGGAACTCTGGCGATACTTGTTCTCAACTTCGTTTTCAGGTATATACCGGTTGGAATACAGTCGGGTGTTGCTTTGCTAAACCAGGTAGATCCAGCGATTGAAGAGGCGGCATACACGCTTGGCGCAGATAACAGGCAGGTTTTCACGAAAGTCACGCTTCCCTTGATTATGCCGGCCTTTTTCTCTGCTTTAGTCTTTGCCTTTGTGAGAGCTATGACTGCAATCAGCGCGGCGATATTTCTTGTTTCGGCCAGATGGAACCTGATAACAGTTCAAATACTGAGTCAGAGCGATTCCGGACGTCTATCGGAAGCATGTGCCTTTTCAGTGCTATTGATTGGTATGATTATGGGCTTCATTCTGATTCTGAAGATCTTCCTTAAGAACAAAATTAGTCTATCCAGTGGTGGAACGGCAGGACAGGGGTGATTTGATGAGTCTAATATTAAAAAATGTGAGAAAGGTCTTCACGAGCTACGGAACGGAAACGGTTGCCGTAGACGATTTCGATCAGGAGATCCGAAGAGGGCAACTGGTAACGCTTCTGGGGCCTTCGGGTTGTGGAAAGACTACCACATTGAGGATCATCGCGGGTTTTGAAGTTCCTACAAACGGGCGCGTCTTGCTGGATGGAAAGGACGTCACAAACCTACCTCCCAACCGGAGAAACATTTCGATGGTCTTCCAGAGTTACGCTCTCTTCCCCCATTTAACAGTGGAAGAAAATATCTCTTTTGGTTTGAAGCTCAAGAGACTGGACAGAAGCACCATGAAGAAGAAGATAAGGGAAATGACAGATCTCGTAGGACTCAAGGGACTTGAAAAGAGAAGACCGGATCAGTTGTCGGGAGGTCAGCAACAAAGGGTGGCACTAGCAAGAAGTCTTGTTATGGAACCAAGTGTTCTGCTCTTCGATGAGCCGCTTTCGAATCTGGATGCGAAACTGAGAGAGTCTATGAGGCTTGAGATCCGGCGAATTCAGCAGGAGGTAAATATTACCAGTGTATATGTTACTCACGACCAGGTCGAGGCGATGAGTATTTCCGACATAATTGTTGTAATGAACGATGGGAAGGTTATGCAGATAGGGAGCCCGTTCGACATTTATGCGAGACCTCAGAACAGCTTCGTAGCGGATTTCATAGGAAGAGTTAACTTCATTGACGGCGAGGTAGAATCTATCAATGGAGACTCGGTAACTGTTTCATCCAGTTCACTGGGAAAGAAGTTTGTGGGCAGAAAAGGTGGAGAGCTCTCCCCTGGAGACGGTGTAAGGATAGTCTTAAGACCGGAGTCTTTATCTGACAGAGAAGAAGACAAGATCAATGTTCTAAGTGGAAAGGTGTTGAAATACGTGTTTCTGGGATCGAACGTCGAGTACGAAATTGAGCTTCCCGATGGAAAGATACTAAACGCAGTGACTTTCAACCCGATTGAGAGGAAGTTTCCAGTCGTAGGAAAGGAAACGGATCTGTATTTCTCGAAGGAGAGCGCTTGGGTTATAAACAACTGAGATGGATGGCCACGATGTCTTGACTAACAAATGCATGGATATGAAAAAAGCCTTTCTATCTGAGAAAGTCGAGATTAAACCGTACTGCTATCGGGCTTATGATCAGGGTCCGTACAATAGCTCTAAGGATGGTTTTGAAGATTACCTTGGAAGGCCGTACCTCTCTCGCTCAGATGAAGAGCTGTATTTACCCTTTTTCGACAATAA
>NZ_JFHJ01000327.1:0-5358 GCF_003666285.1 Mesotoga sp. HF07.pep.5.2.highcov
CTGAGTCGGCTAAACAAAGCCTTAGTTCACTGGGTAAGAAACAAGTACAAGAAAAGGAGAGGTCGCACAAAAGCGGGTAAATGGTTAGAAACTCTTGCTCGCAGGGAGCCTCGTCTATTTGTACACTGGACAATGGGGATATTCTATACGGCTGGATAATGGGAGCCGGATGAATCGAGAGATTCAAGTCCGGTTCTGAGAGAGCCTGGGGGTGAAATCCCCCTGGGCTACTCACCAGCATAAGAACCGCTGTACGCTGGGAAGATTAAGAATCCGTTGGCTTTTGCGGGTTGCTGTTTTCTGGGAAGAGAGTGAGAGAGTGAAGAACGGTTGTTTGTTGGTCCAGGATCATGTCATGCTTGAAATTGTTTCAGAATCCGGTTCCTGCATTGTGATTTTGGTTCCCATTCTTGCAACTTGGAACTGTTCCTTTGCTCTTTCCAACCCCCTACCCGCTATCCCGAACCTCGTTTCATAAGCCCAAATCCTGAACAGGAGCTTTTCAGGCAGAATAGGTTCGTTCAACTATTGAGGAGGACGATCTCTATCCTTGGGAAGACTGATCCTCAATAGCGGGCGTGCCGCCGCACGCCCTCACATCCGTTTGAATCGAATTTATTCGCACATGCAACTACAACTTGGAACTGATCTTTTGCTCTTACGAACCCCCAACTTCCGACCGGAGCCACGGCCTTACAACTCATTCAAATGGAGGACCAACGTTGATCGTGAGCCAGTAATCACCAATGGCCCTGGCTACAACGAGGAATTCCTCGAAGTTAACCGGCTTGACTAGGAAGGAGTTTACTCCACTGTCGTAACAGATAGCTCTGTCTCCTTCTTCTCGGGAAGAAGTAAGAACTACAACCGGTATTCTTTTCGTTAGTTCGCTTTTCTTCATCTCTTGAAGAACCTCATGCCCGGAAATGCCGGGTAGTTTGAGATCTAGCAGAACAAGATCAGGCAGTGGGAAAGCCTCTCTATCACTGAAGGGTCCGTTACCGAATACATAATCGAGCGCTCTTTCCCCAGTCTTTGCGATTTCGACGTGATTAGTGAGCCCCACCTGCCTGAAGGAATCAAGAGTCAACTCAATGTCCATCAGATTATCTTCAACCAGAAGTAAGATCGCATTTTTCAAGGCTAAACCCCCTTAATCTTCAAAGTGAATTTCGAGCCTTCCCCGGGTATAGATTCCAGAGAGACGTCTCCCCCCATTAGCAAAACCGATTTCTTTACAATCGAGAGTCCAATACCAGTGCCTGGAAACTCCTCATCAGTGTGTAGCCTCTGAAACACATTGAAGATTCTTTCGTAATACCTGTCTTCTATTCCGATCCCATTGTCTTCTATCGTTAGAAAGACCCAGCCGTTCTGATGCTTGGAGGATATTTTTACTATGGGGCGCGACCCGGCTTTGTGATAAGTCAACGCATTCTGAAGGAGATTAGTTACTGCTCTTTTTAGAAGAGATTGGTCTGCATAGACCGTTGGCAAATCCGTAATTATGCTTACCTCTGCCCCTTCCTCTTCAATTCTCCGGTTCAACGTAGATATGCAGTCGTCAACGATACTCTTCAAAGGTAGTTTGTTCAGGTGAATCGATGATCTACCGATTCGGGAGTATTCTAGAAGGCCGTCTATGAGATCGGACATATCTCCTCCAGCTTTCGATATAAATCCGAGATACCTTTGTCCCTCTTCGGGAAGGGAGGACATATAGCGATCTGAAATGATCTTTGAAAAGCCGTTAATAGCCCTTAGAGGAGCTCTCAAGTCATGTGAAACCGAGTAGGCAAAGGACTCCAGCTCTTTATTAGCCGCTTCGAGCTCTTCTGTTCTATTTTTGACTCTCCTTTCTAGTTCCTCGAGCATTAGTTCTCTTTGAGTTACATCTTCAAATATCGCTACGACTTCATGTGATCTGTCTGGATAGATATAATTATCGGCCCAGAAGTCTATTCTTTCATCTTTGTAGCGCATTACTGGATGATGCAGTGGACGGCCGGTCTTCCAAACCTCGATGAGCTTCTGGTAAATTCCTAGCTCTGTAACTGATGGAAAGATTGCCTTGACACTTCTTCCAAGTATCTCCTCTCGATTTACTCCAGTAATTCTACAGCCAGATGGATTCATATCCAAGAATACGACATCGTCACCTTCATTGATTACTCTATATATGGCCACTCCAATGTTCATGTTCATATATAATTTTCTGAAGCGAAGTTCACTTTCTTTGAGAGCAAGCTCTGCCTTGTGTTGTTCTGTCACATCCTCAAGTATTCCGAAGATTCCTTCAAGATTTCCGTTTTCATCACGAATTGGGGCGTTGTAAACCTTTATGATGACTTCTCTTCCATCCTTTGTCCTCCGTGTGAATCGTTTGCCCTTAACGGGAAGGCCTTTCAGAGTTTCTACGTTCATTCTCTCGTGTTCTTCCTTTTGCGTTTCTAGAATGTAAGGCAGAGGTTTGCCGAGGACCTCTGAGCATTTCCATCCAAATATCTCTTCTGCCGCCTCATTCCACGATGTAACATTATAATCGAGATCAAGACTTACCATAGCTACCGGTGAATTCTTCACAATCACCGCGAGCTTCTCACTCGTGGAAGCAAGTTCCCTTTCTGCTGCTTCTCCCTGCTTGCGCGCTATTTGGCCCGTCATTGCCCAGCCCACTATCATCGTTGCCGCCGGATAAACTATCATCACGGGCAACGCTGCCATCTCAAAAAAAGTTTCTCTGCTTTGAGAAGGAAGAAGAAGCATGCACAGAAGCATAAATATATGTACTACGATTCCAAATAGATACAGCTCTAGTAGTGAACAATCACCTGGATCTCTTCTTCTATAATGTCGCCAGATGAGACCCACGGAAATCGAACTAAGTATTGTGCTTATTCCCGGAATCGTTCCCTCGCCGCCCATCAATATCCTCAAGCCAACGGCCATCGAGGCCGAAATCATGGAGGGAATAAATCCGAAAAAGAGACCTATTAGACCCAGTGCAACCGATCTGGTATCGCAAACCACGCCGGGAGAGAGCTGCCAAGAATTAAGCATGACACCAACTGTAACCAATCCGAGAAGCAATCCAGAGTTGATTTGCCTTGGCATTTGTCTGCTTGGTGTTGACTTAACATAGAAGGCGGTGTACAAAACCACAAAGGTAATAAGTAGTGCTGCGTTATTGACAAGCGCAAGCAGTACTTCTTTTCCCATATTGACTCCTTTTGAGGGTTGAATGATGAAGCCCTAGAGAAAGTATAATCTGCGCTCTTAACAAAAGAATCTATCAGTGAGAGTGTATCACTCACAGGTTTTCAAATTACGCTGAAAAGGACAGTATCTGCTCGTTCGAACATGGCAGTCCTGCATGATATTATTGTTGGGTTATCGGGAGGTGCTTATGGACAATACCGTTGATGGAAATTTCTCTGATTTTTCGTCGATAAAGATACTTCTCGTAGAAGATTTGAAAAGTGATGCGGAGCTCGCGAAACTAGAAATCACAAAAGGACTTTTGGATTGGTGCGATTCTGTTGGTTTCTTGAGGGTAGATAATCGTGAAGAATTTCTCCAGTCAATCTCTAATTACAAGCCCGACATAATCATTTCCGATTACATGATGCCTCACTTCAGCGGGATGGAAGTAATAGATCTTGCTTTGAAGTTCTCTCCCAGTACGCCTATAGTCATTCTTACTGGCTCCATGAACGAGGAGACTGCCGTTGAATGTATGAAGGCGGGCGCCTCAGATTATGTCATAAAGGAACATATGGCAAGGCTCCCGTTCGCAGTCAAGGAGGCAATAAAAAGAAAGAAGGAAGAAAGACTCAGGGCCGCAGCTGAAGAGGCTCTTGAAGAAAGCGAAAGGAAGTTTCGGCTTATTGCAGAAAAGGCGAATGATCTGGTATATAGATATGAATTATTCCCAGAGAGAAAATTCTCGTATGTCAGCCCTTCTGCCACAAAGATTACAGGCTATACACCGGAGGAGCACTACTCAAATCCAAATCTTGGTTTCGAACTGGTCCATCCTGATGACAGATGGAAACTTGACGGGCTTTCAGAGCAAGTGAATCAATCGCCGATTCTTTTGAGATGGATCAGAAAGAATGGGGAGATTATTTGGACAGAGCAGATGAATGTGCCCGTTTATGACGATGAAGGAAATCTTATTGCAATTGAAGGAATCGCCAGAGACGTTACTGAACGCCAAAAAACCAGCGAAGCGCTGAAGGCAGCCTTCAATTCAATTGTTACTGTGTTGTCTGATGTGCTGAATCTGAAGGATCCATACACTGAATTCCATGAGAAGAACGTCGCAAAACTTGCCGTGGAAATTGGAAGAAAAATGGATCTTGACGAACAAACGATCGAAGCTTTGAGAGTTTCGGCAATGGTTCACGACATAGGAAAGATTATGATTCCCACCGAGATATTGTCGAAGCCCGGAAAACTGAGCGATATAGAGTTTGAAATAATAAAGAGGCACTCCGTGACAGGTTTCGAGATTCTTAGAAAAGTCGAACTGCCCTGGCCCGTTGCCGAAATCGTTTATCAGCATCATGAGCGCCTCGACGGTTCCGGTTATCCCAGACACTTGAAGGAAGATGAAATTCTTCTCGAAGCCAAGATAATTATGGTTGCCGATGTTGTCGAAGCGATGAGCTCCCATAGACCGTATAGAGCCGCACTTGGTTTTGATGCCGCACTAGAAGAAATCAGATCGAATGCCGGAAGGCTTTACGACCCGAAGATCGTTGAGATTTGTACTTCGATAATAGAAGGAGGATTTACCTTTTTAGAATCAGATCAGTAGAAAACCTCTGCCCTCTTCAAAAATCCACGCAATTTCAAAACCGATCATTTTCTAGATGCTTGGGAAGGGAAAAATAATTCCTCAACCGCTGTTTAATTAAAAAGCAAAGAGGAAAAAATAGAAGCCGCCTCTAATGGGCGGCAAAGAACAGGAAGTGCTAAAGTGAAAATAATAGGCATTGAATTATGATAGCATAGCATCTGCGAAAACTCATTTCCTATAGAGACAAACAGATTAATAAATCGATAAGAATTAGTTATGCTCTGCTTCGCTATTTGACTTTTCCTTTGTAAGGCTTTTGGATAATATGCTGGTTGTATTTTCTAGCTGGTTCACATAGAGATCAGTTGTTCTAGGTTATAAAAGTGTCTAAAGAAGGCTCGCAATCAAGACAACGCGAGCGAGAATAGAGTTCTTTGCGATCAGCTATTAAAGGGAAAGCAGAGGGTTGAAAGACATCAAAGGAACCCAGAACAAAAAAGAGCTCAAAAAGCGAAAATCTCCCAGCTGGGAGATTTTCAATGGAACTTACGCCG
>NZ_JFHJ01000095.1:0-526 GCF_003666285.1 Mesotoga sp. HF07.pep.5.2.highcov
ACAATACCCAGTCCTTTTTGCTTCAGTGATTTTAGGCTTTGATTAACTCTTTCAATACCACCAAACTTCTTGGCCGTACGAATATCGATAACAACCGCGCTCTTATCGATTTCTTGTGCACCGATAATGTTTACAAGTTCCTCGATTATTGAAGGTGGAACATTGTCCATACAAAAGAATCCGAAATCTTCAAGTACGTCGATTGCCGATGACTTTCCGGCTCCAGACATGCCGGTCACAACAAATATGTTAGAAGACATTCGTAGCATCACCGCCCAAATGGCAAATACTAATGAAGAAAGAGATAATGTTTACATTAATCAAATTATACAATAATCTGGAAGAATTCTACTTTAGAGATCAATGTCGAAGGGGTTGTCTCTTGTGAAGACCGGGGTTGCGGGTAGCAGGTTGGGGGTTGGTCAGGAGCAAAAAAGAGATTGACCCAGTCCTCAAGAAGCAATTCAAAGCCATCTGATCAGAAACAACTTATTTCGTCATCCTGAAGCGCTCCTGTTCAGGATCT
>NZ_JFHJ01000160.1:0-4501 GCF_003666285.1 Mesotoga sp. HF07.pep.5.2.highcov
TCTAAGAAGCATGACTTACGAAAGGCAATAGATAAGGTCTGCAAGAGAAGTATTCCTTTTGAGATAACACTGGACATTTCAGAGGATCAGGACTCACCAGTTGAGGAAGTCTCTTTCGATAGAGAAGATAATGGAGAAACGGAGCATTTGGAAGAAAGATCGGATTCAGTCTTGATGGGTAGATCGATCAGGGCAGTCTCTGTGAAGATGAGTGAAGTTCTTGGCAATGAAACCAATCTTGTTGTCAGCGGGAGGATCTTTGGACTCGAGTACAGGAATGGAAAGCTTTCGATTCTAACGTTCAACGTGACTGACTATACGGATTCCCTCACAGTCAAACTTATCGGTGAGAATGCGCGCTCTCTTTCCGAAAAGTTACGCGAAGGCGATGAAGTAACGATCAGGGGGAAGATGGAAACTGATAGCTGGATGAAAGAAGAGATTCTGATCCCGAGGGATATCGTTAGAACTAAACTGCCGAAACGCATGGACAATGCGATGGAAAAGCGCGTCGAGCTGCACCTTCACACCAAAATGAGTTCTCTGGATTCTGTAGTAGATGTAAACGATTTGGTAAACACTCTTAAAGATTGGGGCCACGATGCCGCTGCAGTGACTGATCACGGCGTTGTTCAGTCTATACCGGACTTCTACTTTGCGGCAAAAAAGAAAGGAATAAAACCTATCTTTGGTATGGAAGGTTACATGATAAAGGACTCGGAACAGATATCAATGAATCTGGAAAAAGAGGACTCGCCTCTGGAAAGTGCGACCTTCATTGTTTTTGATCTTGAAACTACAGGTCTTAATCCTAAGGAAGACGAGATAATTGAAATCGGTGCAATCAAGATGAAAGGCAACGAAATTCTCGAGACATTTTCTTCTTTTGTGAAACCTCAGAAAGAACTCTCGTCTCTAATAACAAGCCTGACTGGGATAACTGAAGATATGCTTTCAGGCGCAGGAACAATCAAGCAAGTTCTTCCTGAATTCACGAAATTTGCTGAAGGAGGCATTCTAGTTGCACATAATGCCTCTTTTGATTATGGTTTTATCCGCAACTCAGTAAAGAAATACTTCGGAGGCGACTGGGAAATGCCGTGCATCGACACCCTTGCCCTTGCAAAGAGCCTTTACAGAGCCAAGAGTTACTCTCTGGACAACGTAGTGAAGCGACTTAAACTGGGACATTTCGATCACCATAGAGCTTATGAGGATGCGAAGGTTACTGCAGAGGTCCTTAAGAAATTCCTTCAGCAAGCAAAGAAGAGAGGAGTCGAGAAGGTTAACGAGTTGGAAAAGCTGAGAAAGAACCAGAATCTCGACTCGCTGAAGCCTGTTCACATAAGTATTCTTTCAAAGAACAGAAAGGGTCTTGAAAATCTCTACAAGTTGGTCACTGCATCACACACCAAGTACTTCTACATGAAGCCAAGGATACCAAAGAGCTTGCTTACTGATTTCCGAGAAGGCCTTCTCATAGGTAGTGCGTGTATTTCAGGAGAGCTTTCCAAGGCATATATAGGTGGTGCGAGTGTAGATGAGCTCGAGGAAATCGCAAAGTTCTATGATTACATTGAAGTCATGCCGCTCGATAATATTGACACATCAGAGGGCGAGACTAGTATGTCTAAAGAGACGCTGATAAAGATGTATCGAGAGTTTTATAAAGTTGGGAAAAAACTAAATATCCCAGTTGTGATGACCGGTGACGTACATTTTGTCAATCCACATGACGATATTTATAGAGCAGCAATAAACGCGGCCCAGGACTATGACAACTTTCAGAATCAACCTTCTCTTTATCTCCACACTACCGAAGAGATGATTGGCAAGGCTCTGGAAATCTTTGAAGACGAGGGGATCGCTAAAGAAATCGTTGTCGATAATTCGAGATTAATCGCTTCGCAAATCGAAAACGTTGTCCCGATTGAGGGTAAGCTGCACCCACCCGTAATCGAAGGCGCCGATGAAGAAGTAAGGAAGATGGCCATTGAAAATGCAGAAAGGCTTTATGGAAAGCCTTTACCTGATATTGTAGAAAAGAGGCTGAATCGGGAGCTTGAGGCGATAATTGGTCACGGCTATGCCGTTCTGTATCTCATCGCGCAGAAAATGGTCAAGAAATCTAATGAGGATGGCTATGTGGTTGGTTCTAGAGGGTCGGTGGGGAGTTCGCTCGTGGCCAATGTTATCGGTATTACTGAGGTTAACCCTCTTCCACCACATTATCTATGCCCCGAGTGTGGTAAATCAGTATTCCCGGAAACCGATCTGGAATCCGGTTATGATCTACCCGCTATGAAGTGTCCTGGATGTGGAAATGAAATGTTGAAGAACGGTCAGAGCATACCATTCGAGACCTTTCTCGGATTCGAAGGAGACAAGGTTCCCGATATCGATCTTAACTTTTCCGGAGAGTATCAAGAGAAGGCCCATTCATTCATTGAAGAATTGTTTGGCAGAGACCATGTTTTCAGAGCCGGTACAATATCCACAGTTGCTGAGAGAACGGCTTTCGGTTTTGTCAGGGCTTATTCGGAGAAGAGCGGCAAAAATCTACGGAGAGCAGAGCAGGAGAGAATTGCCCGTGGAATAGTTGGAGTAAAGAGGACGACCGGACAGCATCCCGGTGGATTGATGATCGTTCCTAAAGACATGGATGTTCATAACTTTACCCCTGTACAACATCCCGCAAACGATACAAAAAGCTCGATACTAACCACACATTTCGCATATGAAGTCATCCACGACGATTTGGTCAAAATAGATGCACTGGGACACGACGATCCCACCTTCATAAAAATGCTGAAGGACATCACAGGAGTGGATCCCGAGAAAATTCCGATGGATGATGAGGAAACCCTTGGAATTTTTTCCTCACTGAAGCCTCTTGGCTTGCGATTTCACGAGCTTGGAACGGATGTGGGGACACTTGGGATCCCTGAATTCGGTACTACCTTTGTTCGAAGCATGCTTTCAGATACGAGACCCTCTACTTTTGGCGAGCTTGTAAGGATATCGGGCCTGTCTCATGGGACTGATGTTTGGCTTAACAACGCGAAGGATATCATCACTTCGGGACATGCTTCATTGTCGCAGGTTATTGCCTGTAGGGATGACATCATGAATTATCTAATTGGCAAGGGAATGGAGCCAAAAGAGGCCTTCAAGATTATGGAAAAGGTCAGAAAGGGTAAGGGCCTCAGCAAGGAAGATGAAATAGAGATAAGATCTTGCGGTGCTCCTGAATGGTTCATGAATTCGTGTAAGAAGATCAAGTACCTCTTTCCCCGGGCGCATGCCGCCGCTTACGTTAGCATGGGTTACAGAGTCGCTTACTTCAAGGTGCACTTTCCTCTTGCCTTCTACAGCACCTACTTTTCGATCAAAGGCGGGGAATTTGATATAGACATCTGTACTTCCGACATAAATTCAATCAAGAAAGAGATAGTTCGATTAAGATCCGATCAAGATAGAAATGTCAAGGACAGAGCGAAGGAGACACTTCTTGAAGTTGTTATGGAAATGAAACTGAGAGGATTTTCTTTTCTCAATGTGGATCTTATGGAGTCCCACCCTACGAGGTTCTTGATTGAGGGGAATTCACTAAGAATTCCCTTTAATAGGCTTCAAAACATGGGCGACAAAGCGGCAAGATCAGTTGAAGTTGAGAGAGAGAAAAGGCCGTTTTCATCGGTTGAGGATTTGATCCGAAGAACTGCTCTTAACAAGACAAGTGTTGAGATGTTAAGAAAATACGGAGCTTTGAAGAATCTGGCCGAGAAAGAACAGATCAGACTGTTCTGAGGACGAAAATGGATTTCAAAATAAGCGCTTCAGATTATGCAAAGCTGATCGATCTTTTTGGAAGAGTATCCGGTACTCTGGAACCCTCCTACAGATACTTTCAGATCTACTACAAGAGAGGACTGAAGTTTTTTGCTTCTGATGGTTGCATGAAGCTTGAGTTTTCCTCCGGCGTTGCTACCTCGCCTTTCAATGGAGTTTATACGGTACCGATCGATTACGCTCGAGCTTTGAAGAGTTCTGACCCAACCTCATTAATTTGCTTTTCTGCGGGTGAAGAAGACCTAGAGCTGAGGACGGCCTCAGAGACGCTTACTTTACAAAAGGCCCGCAGCAGCACTCTTCCGGCTATGGAAAGAAAGTTTGAGTTCTTCTCGCGTTTTCCCCTGAAGGAATTCAGTAGTTCTTTGAACTTTGTTTCATCTGCTTCTGTTGAGGGAGAAACTGTCGAGATCTTCTCAAAGAAGAACGAGACTGTTCTTGCCGCATCGGCGAACAGAATGGTATTGGTTTCAGTTCTTGAATACGAGCCAAAAACCGAGTTCCGTTACTCTCTTCAATATGTAACCGTTAGGCATCTGGTGAAGGCCTTAGAGTTGCTCACATCGGAAGAACTCTATGCTGGAACAGGGATTTCCGAGCTGGGGCTGAAGATTGGTCCTCTATTGTTTTCAATATGTACTGATGAAGC
>NZ_JFHJ01000403.1:0-8096 GCF_003666285.1 Mesotoga sp. HF07.pep.5.2.highcov
CCTGTTCCTGTTGGTGAGGATGCGCTCGACGTAAGCATTACGCTTCAGGAGACTGATAAGAATAATAAGATCGGCGGAGGAGGAGGCTGGCAGAATGGTTGAATCTGTATCTCGATCTCGGACTTCTCAATGTTTGGGGCTACGGGCAGAACATCTCAACGACACTCAGTGTTACGCTTCCCATGCCGAACAATAAGGAAGTTATCGTGACTGACGGAGCTACAGAGACTACGACAAGAAGGCCAGCCTTTGATGCAACTATAGGCTATTCTATCCCAAAGGTAGGAGGAACAAAACTTGATCTCGATACGGCATTCAAGTTTAAATTCTCAGGATTCACGACAACAAATGATTCGACTGACACTATAGTCACGAAATCCTCCCAGGAAACGGAGTTCTTGTTCTCTTTGACTCCCATTTATAATGTTTCCCCTGGGCAGAAAGTCGGTTTTACCGCCGGTTACGAATACATAATGTCTGAAAGCCAGGTCTCAACGGAAACTAAAACTGCTACGGAAGTCGACATGGGTAGTCTCTCAGAAAATTTTGATGGTATCTTCACTGGATTGAGCTATGAGCTGTCTACCCGAGACGATCTTTATAGGCCTACTATGGGAAGTGAGTACCTTGCCGGACTGACGGTCAGAGGTTTATTTGGAAAGGATAACGAGCCATTTATTTCGGGTTATGCGGAGTACAGAAACTTCATGTCGATAGGGGACCCGGTACTTGGTTTCAGAGTGAGAACTCAGCAGTTATTCCCGCTTTCACCAAACGGTGTTTTCAGAAGTTATTTGTTGACTCCGGACACATTTGTTCGAGTCAGAGGTTCGCAAAGTATAGGCCAGAACGCGTATGGAGTTACCGTAGGTTCTGCGCAGTTAAGGTACCCCCTAACACCTGAGGCCTCTTCAATACCCTTAGATATTGTGGGATTTGGAGACTTGCTTTTCTATAGAAAGACACCAGGCGGAGACTTAATAGGAGGGAATTTCCTTGCTGACTTTGGCCTGTGCATAGACATATCGATCCCGATGATAGGTTTGGTCCGACTTGGCTACGGTTACAACACTTTTCTTGCTGAGCAAAACTCTGGAGCAGGGGAACCGTATTATGGAACACCGTTCTTTGGCTTTGGAGCAGCATTTTGATTAAATAAAGAAAGCGCGGCCTGGCCGCGCTTTCTTTAGATTTTCATCTGATTGACGTAAGGAAGTTCAAAACGGAGGCAGAATTAGCTTTGGGATTATATCCGCCTTCTTGAACTATAAGCTTCTGAACTTCTATTTCCCCGATCAACTTTCCCATCATTGAATAATCCTCGCTGCTGAGATTGAAATGGCCTATGTCATCATCTTTGTGACCGTCTGTACCCAGGGAGATGATCATGAGATCAGGAGAAAAGTCTTCGATCTCTTGCAGAGCCTTCGACAGAGTTCTCATGTACTCTGGGCCTTCTATACCTCCGGCAAGAGGAAAATTCATGTTAAATCCCTCTCCTGAGTCAGAACCTATCTCCCAGGAGTTCCCGCTAATCCAGGGATAGAAATTCTTAGGATCACCATGTATAGAGACATAGAAAACAGTATCATCGTAGTAGAAGATTTCTTGAGTACCGTTCCCATGGTGAAAGTCTAAATCGAGAATTGCTACATAACCCCTGGTGTGTTTCTGGTAGTACTTGGCTGCTATTGCTGCGTTGTTGAAGTAGCAGTAACCTCCACCAGTCGATTTGCCTGCATGATGTCCTGGTGGCCTGCATAAGGCATAGGAAACGGGTTCACTTTCAAGAATAGAGTCAACTGCATTCAGCGCTGTTGACACTGATGCGAGAGCACTCACATAGCATCCCGAAGTGACCGGTGTACCAGTATCGAAGAGCTTATCATAGCCGAAAACCTCTGGAAAATATTCTCTGTCTCTGGAAACCGAATTACTTTTCGCCTTGAGCCATTCTACGTATTCTGGCGTATGAACCTGAAAAAGATGGGAACAGTGGTAATCTCTTGGTTCTTTTATTTGAAACCCGGCAGATTCTAGAGCGCTACGGACAGATTCGATTCTTTCTGGTCTGTCCGGGTTTTCAATCCAGTTACCGTTATCAAGCTCCTTCATCGGGAGATGGAAGAGATGCCTTCTGTCGTAGAAAACTATCAAGGCTCATTCACCCGATTATCGAAAGTATCCGTTTCAAGTTTGTCAACTCTGGTTTGGTGCCGACCACCTTCTTCAGACGAATTAAGAAAAGCATCGACTATCCAGCCCGCCAGCTCACTTCCGATCAGCCGTCCTCCAAGCACTAGAACGTTTGCATGATTATGTCTCCTGGAAAGAGCCGCCATCTCGGGGAAAAGGCAGAGAGCAGCACGAATGCCTCTGTGCTTGTTGGCCGCTATGGACATTCCAATTCCAGTTCCGCAAAGCAGAATACCATAATCGGCATCATTGTCAGTTACTGATTTACAAACCTTGTCTGCAAAATCAGGATAGTCTACCGAAAGACTGCCCGATTCTGGACCATGATCAATTACTGAATGGCCCTTACTCTCGACATATTGCACGAGAAAAGATTTGAGTTCATAAGCTGCATGATCGGAACCAATTGCAATCTTCATGTTTCAACTCCTTGAAAAAGCGTTCTACTATTTATACCAACGCAGCACTCCGGAAAGTCTGCCTTGTATCTTAACTCTGTTAGCTTCAACGACAATTGGAAGCATTTCTGGATTTGAGGGAACGAGCCGGATTTTCGGCCCTTCGTTTTCGTACTTCTTCAGAGTGGCGTATTCATCATCTATCAGTGCTACCACTATTTCACCGTTGTTTGCCCACTCCTGCTTCCTTATGATAACGAAATCTCCGTTGACTATGTGAGATTCAATCATGCTGTTACCAGTTACCTTGAGCATGTAGTATTCGAATCCCCTTCTGATCATCCAAAGCGGCACGGGAATCTTCTCGTCTTCAGTTTGAACCGCTTGAATAGCTTCACCTGCCGCAACATTGCCAATAACTGGGAGCATCACAACATCTTCACCGGGTTCAAGCGACGAACCATCTGGGCTTCTCAAGACTCGAATTCCTCGAGAAACGCCGGTCCTTTCGATGTAACCCTTTTTTTCAAGAGACTCGAGATGTTTCGCCACCCCCCTTGGAGAGGATATCTCGAAATCCCTGCAGATATCCCTTATGCTTGGCGGGTAACCATAGAGCTTAATGAAGTTCTCGATGTACTCAAGAATCTTCTTTTGTTTCTCCGTCAGAGTCAATTCATGACACCCCCCTATGTTTGACTGGGATTTTTAGTCAACAACAACCGCCATCGATGCAGCAATATCGTTATCCTTCAGATCAACTATTCTGACTCCCTTTGTTACTCTGCCAGTGGGCCTTACCTGAGATACGGGGATTCTGATAGACATACCCAACTTAGTAGCAAGTATAACTTCATCGTCACTGTTAACTACTAGCGTTCCAATAACTTTCCCGATCTTCTCCAGCCCGTAAATGTTTTTTACTCCTAAACCTCCACGATTCTGACTCCTGTACTCAGATAAGCAGGTCCTTTTCCCACCACCTTTTTCGGTGGCTGTGAGTAGGAATCTCGTATCTTCGGAAGCAACGATGTTGGCGCCAACAACTTCATCGTTCTTCTTCAGCCTGATTCCCATAACTCCTGCTGCGCTTCTTCCCATGGAACGTACCTGATCCAGCGGGAATCTTATTACCATTCCGTTCTTTGTTGAGATGATTATGGTGTCATCTTCTCTAGATGTAAGCGATGCATCGATAACTCTGTCACCCTCGTTGAGGCTAATAGCCTTTATGCCGGAGATTCGTACATTCAAAAATGCTTCGAACTCAGTCTTTTTTATCTTCCCTGATCTTGTCGTGATGACAAGTTGCTTTCCTTGAACTTCTTCCTTTCTCGTCGAAAGAACGGCTTGCACGTTTTCATCTGGATCGATCTTGATGTAGTTTGCAAGAAGCTTTCCCTTAGAATCTCTAGACGAGTGATCGATGATGTGATTGCTCAACACGTAGGCCTTTCCTTTTGATGTTATTATGACCGTTTTGCTGAGTCTAGTGGTGGTAAGTATATTGACAACGAAGTCTTCGTCTCCGGTTCTTACTCCTATCACGCCCTTGCCGCCTCTACCCTGTTTTCTGTAGCTTTCGAGAGGAGTCGATTTTATGTAGCCCTTCTTCGTAACCATCAGGACTATATCCTCGTCCGGTATCACATCTTCTATATTGAAATCAGTTCCATTTCCCAAATCAATCCTTGTACGCCTAGCATCTCCGTACTTCGCTTTTATTTCATTCAATTCATCTAGAATTATCCCATAAACCTTCTCATCGCTTGCGAGAATCATTCTGTACTCGTTTATTTTTGCAACAAGGTCTTTGTACTCGTTGAGAAGCTTTTCAATTTCCATTCCTGTAAGCTTTCCCATTCTCATATCGAGAATCGCCGAGCTCTGCTCCTGGGTGACTTCCAGCGTCTCCATAAGGTTTTTGGAAGCCTCTTCGCTATTGGCAGAATTTCTTATTATATCCACAACAGTATCTATCGATCTCGTGGCCTTTGTCAATCCCTCAACGATATGTGCTCTCTTCGATGCTTGTTCTAAATCGTACTCCGTTTTCGATCTGATTACGTTGAACCTGTGGGAAAGAAATCCCTGAAGGATCTGTTTTAAGTTCATTACTCTCGGTCGCTTTTTTTCGTCTATAACCAGCATATTGACGCTAAAGGTTGTTTGTAATTGCGTGTGTTTAAAAAGCAGATTCAGAACTACATTTGGATCTGCTCCACGTTTAAGTTCAATGACCACTCTGAGCCCTTTTTGATCCGATTCATCCCTGATATTTCTGATTTGCAGATCACGATGGTTCTGAGTTGCATTCACAATCTGTTCTATAATATCCGCCTTCGATGTATTGTAGGGTATTTCACTGACAACTATTTGTGAGCTTCCTCCCGATTCCTCAATCTCTGCGATTGCCCTGACGGTTATCCTTCCCTTCCCTTCTTGATAGATTGAGGGAATGGAAGCGGCATCCATAATCATACCGCCAGTGGGGAAGTCCGGACCCTTTATGTGTCTTAGTAAATCCGATACAGAACATTCGGGATCTTTTATCAACAAACTGATAGCATCGACAATTTCCACAAGATTGTGGGGTGGAATACTGGTCATCATACCCACTGCAATCCCGGATGTGCCATTGAGAAGGAGGTTGGGAATCTTTGTAGGGAGTACGTCAGGTTCAGATAGCGATCCGTCGAAATTGGGCATCATGGGAACAGTGTTCTTATCGATATCTTGTAGTAATTCCTCGGCAAGCGTTTCCATTCTCGCCTCGGTATACCTCATTGCCGCGGGCGGATCCCTGTCTATCGAACCAAAGTTACCCTGGCCTTCAACGAGAGGATAGCGCATTGAGAAGGGTTGAGCCATTCTGACAAGCGCGTCGTATATCGCAGCATCGCCGTGTGGATGAAACTTCCCCATGACCTCACCAACTATTCGAGCGCTTTTCTTGAACCCTTGGTTATGATGAAGACCTAGCTCCGACATTCCAAATAGTATCCTGCGTTGTACAGGTTTTAGACCGTCACGCAAATCTGGAATGGCCCTTCCCACAATGACGCTCATCGAGTAGAGCATATATGAATTAATCAGTTCATCATCTATATTCTTGTGTATTATCTCTTCGGGCAAAGACTTTTTCCTCCTTGGTTGTCAAGAAACTTTTGCGCCTGGTTGCACATCCTTGTGTACCGTGAGCAGTGAAAGAGAATCACCGATCTTTGCAGCCAGGATCATGCCGTTTGATTCAATTCCCATAAGTTTTGCCGGTTGAAGATTCGCAACGATGACAACTTTAAGACCGACAAGTTCTTCAGGGTTATAGAACTGAGCAATTCCAGCTACTACCTGTCGCCTTCCTAGATCACCTAGGTCGAGTTGTAATTTTACGAGTTTTCTCGATTTTGGGACGATTTCGGCTTCAGTTACAGATGCGACCCTCAATTCGACTTTTGAGAAGTCATCAATGCTTATTAAAAGATTGTCTTTGATCTCCGGGCCCGTCTCCTTGTTTTCCATCTCAGTCACCTTCCTGTGCTTTTCGATTTCGATTCTAGGAAAAATCGGCTCTCCGTGACTAACTCTATTTCCTGCCACTATATCCGACCAGCTTACGTTTTCGAGGGTCATGGTTCCACCAAAACCTAACCTCTTTCGAATCTCTCTCGCTGTTCTAAACATTACAGGCTCAATCATTATGGAAACATTTTTCAAAGTGCAGACAAGATTGTGCAGAACCGTATCTAGTCTGCCCTTCATTTCCGGTTTTTTCCCCATTTTCCAGGCTCAGTAAGATCGATATATTTGTTTCCGAATCTGATTAGCTCCCAAACTGATTCAAGAGCCTGGGTGAACCTCATATTATCCATTGACTCAGTGTAGGCAGAGAATGTCTTCTCCCCAAGCTCCACAAGGTCTTCGTCTATCGTTTCTGTGATGCTCCTTTCAGGAACAGCACCATCGTTGAATTTCTGAATCATGACGACAGTTCGATGCAGAAGGTTACCGAGATCATTCGCAAGATCGGCATTGATTCTGCTAATCAAGTTGGTTTCAGAGAAGTCACCGTCTCTCCCAAACTGTATGTCCCTTAGGAGGTAGTACCTCAAAGCATCGTTGCCGTAGGTTCTAACGAAGGCCACAGGACTGATTGCATTTCCGAGTGACTTTGAAATTTTCTGGCCATTCACGGTCAACCATCCATGGGCATAGATCTGTTTTGGCAGAGGAAGACCTGCAGAGAGAAGCATGGCGGGCCAAATTATCGAGTGAAAACGATTTATCTCCTTGCCGATCAGATGAACATCGGCAGGCCAGTATCTTTCGAAATGATCAATGTTATGAGGGTACCCAATAGCGCTCAAGTAGTTTATCAGCGCGTCAACCCAAACATATATGACATGTTCTGGATCATCTGGCATTGGAACGCCCCAGTCAAATGAAGTCCTGGTAATACTCAAGTCTTTCAATCCGGATTCCAAAATCCTTAGCATCTCGTTTCTTCTGAAGTCAGGTTGAACGAACTGGGGATTCTCTTTGTAAAACCTCAGAAGAGTATCATTATACTTTGAAAGGCGGAAGAAGTAGTTTTCTTCGCTTACCCACTTAACTTCTCGCCCACACTCCGGGCAAGTTCTTCCTTCCTTAAGATCTTCTTCGTTCCAGAAAGTTTCGTCCGGTATGCAATACCAGCCCTCATACTTTCCCTTATATACGTCGCCATTTTCCTTTAGCTTGGAGACGAACGTCTGAACAGTCTTCATGTGGTATTCATCAGTCGTTCTTACAAAAGCGTCGTTTGTAAGCTCAAGTTCTTTCCAAAGTGCCTTGAATTTTTCAGCCATCTCATCGCAGTATTTCTGGGCTTCAACATTTCTTTCTATGGCTTCGTTAAGCACCTTCTGTCCATGTTCATCGGTTCCAGTTAGGAAAAACACATCGTATCCGGAGAGTCTCCTATATCTTGCGATAACGTCTGCAACTATTGTCGAATACGCGGACCCTATATGCGGTTCGCTGTTGATGTAGTATATTGGCGTAGTGACGTAGAACTTCTCCACAGGACACCTCCAGAAATATTATATCATTTACTTAGCTAAATGTATACCAAACGAAACAATTCAAAGCGCTTCGTAAAGCGAGATAAGAGTCCTTATTCTTTCGGCTGTATCCTGAGGAATATTTGGTGACTTCTCCAGCAAGTCAGTGTTTAGAGAAACAACCTCTTCGTAGATCTTTTTCAAAGATTGTTCGAAGTCTATCAATTCGCCATTGGACAGGTTGGATTTGCCCCATTGGATTGCAAACTGCAGCGTTTCTACTGGAGCCTCTGGGCCCATGTTCTCGCAGGCCCAAACATGTTTCTCGGCAACTTCAAGAATCTTTAGCTTTCTCTCTTCATTGGAATCGAGAACAGAGGGAATCGAGTTCATGTATTCAATATAAATATCCTCCCAGTCTGGTATCTATTCCATGTGCCCGGAAGAAGCGAAATTGCCA
>NZ_JFHJ01000326.1:0-6513 GCF_003666285.1 Mesotoga sp. HF07.pep.5.2.highcov
TGAGGATCAAATGAATTGAATTATTCTAGATTATCTTTCTCTACTTTGACTTCTCGCAACAATAAGGCATTCTTCAGGACAAGTGTGGAACGTTATTTGCACAGACTGTTTTGCTTACGGGTCATGTGTGAGCCACTGTGTTCAATGACGATTATCCTTGATGTTATTACCATTGGAGAGACCGACTTCTTTCTTTGCCTTTGCATCCATGGGTTATAATTGTTTTCGAAACTGGGCTTTGCATTGAAGGTTTCTGGGGGTGTTGTTTGTGAGAGCAGTTCAAATGGTTTGTCTTTTCCTTTTCGTCATCACATTTTCTCTATTGGTTGCCGTGGAAATTGATCTGGGCGTGGGTGCTGATATAACCCAGTCAGATGAGACGAGCCTAAGTTGTGCGCGGCTTTCTCTTCTAGCCAGTGTTGGTCCGTTATCTATCGATCTGCCGATTGCGCAGATTTGGCCTTCAGAAAGAAGATTTGAGCTTGCCGATCCCATGTTAAGTTATGCAGGCTTGAACCTGAAACTTCCGATAACCGTTCTTTACATGAAGGCCGGTTTGGGAGTTCAGTTAAAGGGTTTAATAGATCTAGTCGGAGGAAGTATCGAAGGATGGGACGTCCCAGCGAGAGTTAGAGCTGGTTTAGGCCTATCGGATTCTGGCCTCTTTCTTGAAGGTGGAGTAAATCTCGATTTCACACCTTCTCTCGAATCGATGAGTTTCTTCCCTTACGTAGCGGCTGGATTTGTTTTCTAGCTAGATCAGGTGAAGGTGTTTTCTGAATTCTTTTTCAACCTCTTGAAATGTATATTTCTCAAGCCAGGATTGCCAGCCGAATTTCAAGAAGATATTCTTTACCTGAAAGGAGTAGTTCAGAGGATCCAGATGGACTTCTTCGACTCTTTTTGATAGTTCAAGTGCAACTCTTGTCGCGTTCATAGGAAGAACAGGTCCTACAAAGGCTCCCGTCTGAATTCCGTTATCTCTTAAGAGATCGATTGTCTCGAGTCTCTCTTCAAAGGAAGAAGAACCCGGTTCAAGAACCTTCCTCACATCTTCTCTATCCGTTGTTATCGTTACTAAAACTTTCGCTTCGCCTTCCGCGGTCTGGAGCAAGTCCAGGTCTCTCCTTATCAAAGCGGATTTCGTCATCAAGTAGACGGGAACCCTGTGAGAGACGAGAATTCTCAGTATCGCTCTTGTGATTTCGTATCTCTTTTCGAGTTGCTGATAAGGATCGCAGGTTGTACTGAGAAAAACTGGCCGCTTGGGATGTCTGATAATTTCTCTTTTCAGAAGAGATGTGAGGTTTTTTCTGACTCTCACATCTCTTCCCCATACTCCTCCGTAGTCCTTGAAAGAGCCTATGAATTTTGCAAAGCAGTATATGCATCCGACGCTGCATCCAACGTAAGGATTGATAGTGAAATCTGTTAATGGAATATTAGACTTTGTTAATGCCCTTCTTGCAAGTATTTCTTCCACCATATACTTATAGATTCTACATGTTTTCTTCTCGATAAACGATTTCCGTTTAGTGCATATCGCGCGACTTCATCCATTCTCAAGTGATATAATTAACGGAAATGGGAGGTGTTACTGTGTTGAGGGTTATCAATACTGACAAGGCGCCGGCAGCAGTTGGTCCTTATTCTCAGGCAGTTGCGGCGGGAGGTTTTCTCTTTGTTTCTGGACAGATTCCCCTCAACCCGTTGACTGGCGAAATGGTGACGGATTTTGAAGAAGCTTGTAAACAGTCACTTGACAACTTATTCTCGGTAGTCGCCGCCGACGGGTCGAGCCCAGATAATATCGTAAAGGTCAACGTTTACGTAAGGGATATGGGTAAGTTTTCGATTCTAAATGAGATCTACGCTACTTACTTTAAGGGTCACAAACCTGCCAGAGCCGTAGTAGAGGTCTCCAACCTGCCAAAAAACGCGCCGGTAGAAATCGAGGCTGTGGCGATTATACCGTAATCAGGAGGATAAAATGGCAATTTCGATAAAACTGCCCGATGGTTCGATAAAGGAATACGAATCAGGGATAACACCGGCGGAGATTGCAAAGGGTATTTCCGAGGGACTTGCAAGACGTGCTTTTGGAGCGATTGTCGACGAAGAACTTTGGGATCTTGAACGGCCTATCGAAAAAGACGCTTCGGTCAAGCTTGTCCTGGACAAAGATCCCGAGTCATCTCGTTTCTTCAGACACACTATGTCCCATATACTAGCCCAGGCGATAATGAGATTGTATGGCAAGGAGAAAGTCAAGCTAGCAATCGGGCCAACCATAGAAAATGGGTTTTATTACGACATAGATCTTGGCGAGACGAGAATCACAGAAGAGGATTTACCGAAGATTGAATCGGAGATGAGCAAGATAATTAAGGAAGATCTCCCGGTTGAGAGATTCGAACTGCCTGTATCAGAAGCCATTGAACTTATGAAGAGAGAAGATCAGCCTTATAAAGTCCAGCTGATAGAGGATCTGGTTAAGGACACGGGTGCTGAAAAGGTTACTTTTTACAAACAGGGCGAATTTGTTGACCTCTGCAGGGGTCCTCACGTTTCTTCGACTGGTAAGGTAAAGTATTTCAAGCTTACATCCGTTTCCGGTGCGTACTGGAGGGGCGACGAGAACAACAAGATGCTTCAGAGGGTTTACGGCACTGCCTTCGCAAAAAAGAGTGATCTCGAAGACTATCTGAGGATGATAGAAGAGGCAAAGAAGAGAGATCACAGGAAGCTTGGCCCGGCGCTTGGTCTCTTCACAATCAATTACGAATATGCTCCGGGTATGCCTGTTTTTTTGCCTAAGGGAACGGAGATGCTTAATCAACTGCTTCAGTTTTCGAGAGAGAAGCATGTTGAAGATGGTTACAGGGAAGTTAGCACCCCTCAGATTATGTCTGATGCGCTTTGGAGAACATCTGGTCACTGGGATCATTACAGGGACAACATGTATTTCACGGAGAAAGAAGATCAGCAGTTCGCTGTCAAACCAATGAATTGCCCCGGGCACATAATCGTATACAAGTCCTCATCGGTAAGCTATCGTGATCTTCCGATGAAACTGTTTGAATTCGGAAAGGTACATAGATATGAGAGATCCGGTGTCTTGCACGGGTTGTTCAGAGTCAGAGGATTTGTTCAGGATGATGCTCACATATTCTGTACACGTGAGCAGATTCAACAGGAGATAATGGGAGTAATCGATTTCGTTCAGAAAATATACTCCCCATTCAACTTCGAGTATAGAGCAGAGCTTTCGACGAGACCCGAAGATTACATGGGCGAAGTCGAGCTGTGGGATATCGCCACAAAGGCACTTGAAGATTCACTTTTAGCAAAGAAAATGGAGTTTAAGGTAAATGAAGGTGATGGAGCTTTCTATGGTCCTAAGATCGATTATCATATAAAGGATTCGCTTGGTAGGGAATGGCAGTGTGCTACAATTCAGCTTGATTTCATGATGCCCGAGCGTTTTGGGATCAAGTATGTTGGACCCGATAACGAAGAGTATCAGCCGTCATGATTCACAGGGCGATATTCGGCTCCGTTGAGAGGTTCATGGGTATTTTGATTGAGCATTTTGCCGGAGCTTTTCCCGCTTGGCTTGCTCCTACCCAGGTTTCAGTGATCCCAATAGCCGACAGGCATGCAGAATATGCGGAATCGGTTGCGGCCGAATTAAAGTCCAGAGGTTTCAGGGTTGAAGTCGATGATCGCCAGAAGTCAACTAACTACAAGATCCGTGAGGCTCAGCTGATGAAAGTACCTTATATGATCATCGTTGGAGACAGAGAGAAAGAAGACGGGACCATATCGGTAAGGCTGAGAAGTGAGAAGGATCTGGGTTCAATTGCTTTGCAGGAATTCATGGATAAGCTTTCGCAAGAAGTCAACATGAGAAGCGCAACAAGCATTTTCGAGTGATTACAAGACCCCTGCACCTCGGGGGTCTTGCTTTCGTAGCTTAAAAGTCCTTGAAGGGGGGCGATTGGAACGAATATCATCGACATAATACCGGTCGCACGTGGCGACAGACCGGCAGATGTTCTTCTTAAGAACTGCAAGATCGTGAACGTTTTCAGCGGGGAGATAGAAGAGGCAAACCTAGCTCTTTTCAAGAAGCGCATTGCTGGAATCGGTGACTACGAAGATGGACTCGAGGTCATAGATCTTGAAGGTTCTTATGTGGTCCCAGGTCTTATCGATGCTCACCTTCACATCGAATCATCCATGGTTTCACCGGTCGAGTTTTCGAAGACAATCCTAGCAAGAGGCACAACCACAGCGATAGCCGATCCTCATGAAATTGCAAATGTAATGGGTCTTTCCGGGATAGAATACATGATCAAGTCCACAGAGGGAGTTCCTGTGAATCTCTACATCATGATCCCCTCCGCCGTCCCCGCATCAGCCATGGAAACGTCGGGGGCAAGGATCAGCGTAATGGATATGATAGGTTTTGTGGAGAAATTCCAGAACAGAGTTCTTGGACTGGGTGAAGTGATGAACTTCCCGGATGTCATAAACGGTGATCGGGATTCAATAGCGAAGATTGAGTTGATTCGACACAAGTACAAAAAGATAGACGGTCACATTCCTGGAGTTTTGGGTAAGCCTCTAAATGCCTACATATGTGCTTTTGTAAGGTCGGAACATGAGTGCACCTACGTTGAGGAAGCGAGAGAAAAACTTTCCAGAGGTATGCAGATACTTATCAGAGAGGGAAGTGTAGAGCGAAATCTCGTTGCTCTTCTCCCTCTAATAAACGAGAAGACTTATCCCTTCGTATCATTTTGTACCGACGACAAGCATCCCGACGACATTATCAGAGAGGGCCATATAGACTACAATATTCGGAAGGCCATAGAGCACGGTATAGATCCAATAATCGCCATAAGAGCAGCCACGATAAACACTGCAAGACATTACAATTTGAGATCGATGGGTGCTATTGCTCCCGGGTACAAGGCCGACCTCGTAGTAGTGGACAATCTAGAGTCCTTCAATCCGAGAATCGTTTTCAAAGATTCTAGAATAGTAGCAAGAGATGGAAGACTGGTTATTGATGTCATCTCAAAGAGTTTTCCACAGGAAAGGACAAATACATTCAAGTGCCAGAAGATTTGTGAGGATGACTTAAGAGTTAAGGCTGAGGGAAGAAAAATCAGAGTAATAGAGCTTCTTGGAAGCGAGGTGCTTACCGGAGGCCTAATAACTGACGCAAAGATTGAGAACGGCTGTGTTGTCAGCGATGTCGATAGTGACGTCTTGAAACTGGCCTCCGTCTGTCGCTATTGCGAAGGTAAGTCTATGTCTGTCGCGTTTGCAAAGGGCTCCGGGCTAAAGAAGGGGGCAGTGGCAACTTCTGTTGGACATGATTCGCACAATCTTGGTGTATTGGGAGTGAATGATTCCGATATGGTCTGTGCGGCAAACAGAGTGATAGAAATGGGTGGAGGGTTGGTTTCCGTCGTTGACGGTAAGATAACATCCGAGCTTCCTTTGAAGATCGCTGGCCTGATGTCGGATCTTACCAGTAGGGAAGTCGCAGAAAGATTAACAGAACTGAAAGAAGCTACAAAGATTATGGGTAGCACTTTACCCGATCTCTTCATGACGCTTTCTTTTGTGCAGCTTTCAGTTATCCCCAAGCTGAAGCTGACGAATCTCGGCCTTGTCGACGTTGAAAAAAATGATTTTGTCGCGCTGTTCGTTAAGGAGGGTGAAGATGCCTGAAAGACACGAGAAGGTGGTCGGCAAAAAAATCAACAGAGTCGACGCCCGGGAGAAGGTGAGCGGCAGAGCAAAGTTCGCAGCAGATGTGTCTTTTGATAGACAGGTGAACTGCGCTCTTGTTATTGCAAAGAAAGCACATGGAGTTCTGAAGAGTATTGATGCTTCTTCCGCAAAAAGGATTCCCGGTGTCGAGGGTGTTTTCACCTGGAGAGACGTTCCCGGGGAAAACCAGCTTGGCGATGTGATAAAGGATATGCCTTGTCTAGTCAAGGAGGGCGAAAGAGTAAGATTTTACGGTGATGTAGTAGCTGTTGTTGCTGCAAGCAGCAAGAAGATAGCCGAGGAAGCCGCCGAGCTGGTAAATGTTGAGATCGAAGAGCTCAAACCGGTTCTAACAATAGAAGAGGCAATTAAGGATGAAATCGTTATTCATGGTAAGTCCAATATAGGCGTTTCGAGAAGAATTCGTAAAGGAAATGCCTCGAAGTTTTTTGAGAATTCAGAGCACATTTTCGAAGGCGAGTTCTACGCCCACTATCAGGAGCAGGCTTATATGGAGACCCAGGGAGTAATAGTGGTGCCCGACATTGACTACGGGTTCACTGTTTACGGAACAATGCAGTGTCCTTACTATGTGCAAGGGGCCGTGTCGAATGTCTTGGGCATTCCTATGAGCCGAGTAAGAGTTATTCAAACCGAAACCGGCGGTGCATTTGGAGGAAAAGAGGACATTCCTTCTTATGTCGCTTCATATGCAGCCATAGT
>NZ_JFHJ01000678.1:0-624 GCF_003666285.1 Mesotoga sp. HF07.pep.5.2.highcov
AGCTGAATGACTTTGACTTTGTCGTCGGCCCTGAGTCTGAAGAGGAAGTCGTTGGGAATCACCGAGTATCTGAATGAAGGGGAAGTCGCTCCGACAAGCATTGGAACCTTTGCCTGCTGTGCTAGTTGATGAACACCAATGACTGAACTGCTCATGTTCGGTCCAAAGACAGCCACTACCTTATCCTGGAAAAGTGCTCTCCTGATAACATTTGCGGCCGTGCTCGGATTTGCCGCATCGTCATACACAACCATTTCGAGCATGTCGCCATTGATTCCTCCAGCGGCATTGATCTCTTCGAGTGCCAACTGCGCACCCATTTTGATGTAGTCGCCAAGAATAGAACCCAGTCCTGTGAATGGCGCCACAAGAGCAACCTTAATCGTTGAACCCAGCGCCGCAACCCCGATTAGCAAGACAATCGCGACTACGAGTAACCTGTTTAGCCTCATCCAAAACACCTCCATGTGCGGGACAGTAATAATTCCGCCCCGTTCTTTTAGAAGAAAGATTAATAAACGATTAACGTGATGCGTTATACATTATGCAAAGTATAGCATTCCTTGAGTCGATATCTTAACTCGATCATAGCCCCTGAGGATCAAATGAATTGAATTATTCTAG
>NZ_JFHJ01000396.1:0-2144 GCF_003666285.1 Mesotoga sp. HF07.pep.5.2.highcov
GAAAAACCCGTAGTGAAGTCAATCGAAGCGTTTTTCCATGAAACATCGCCTATCGAGAGATCGTTGACCTCTATTTTTAGTCGATCATAGATCTTTCTCGAACCGAACAGATAGGGATATCTGAACTTGACGCCGAGTTCGGCAAAGTCCTTTACTCTAATCGAGGAGCCAAAAACAAGATCTTTGAGCATCCTTTCATCGTCCGCCACGCTTGGTGAGGCGTCGAAAGTCCAGTCGAGAGTGAATTCAAAGCTGGTCTCAGTTGCGACTTTGATTGTCAACCTCTCCTTGTTGACAAAGTCGTCAAGCTTGTCGCCGGTCTGCCAGTAAACCTTGCTTTTCGTACTGTGAGAAAAGACCTCGGAATCAAATGTGACCGAGTATGATGTCTCGGATGCCTGTGAAGTGACAGGCATAAAAACAGTCTCGGTCTTTTGACCTAGAGTCACTTCCCATAACGCGAATTCAGCCTCAGTAGTAAGAATTCCCTTGCCAAGCCAGTTCATCTCTGTTGGACTTGCCACTAGTTCTTCGTAATCCAATTCCAGGGCATAGTCAGCCTTGAATATCTCCGTATCGATACCGGTCAACAGTTTTCCCGGATGATCGAGCCTCCATTCCCTGTTTATGAAATCATAGGTAAGAACGGGGTTGTACTGAAGGCCGACATAGTACCAATCGAAAGGTCTAAAGGTAACCTCGTTCTTGAGAGTGACGGGAATTTCGTTTTTGGTTAGTTCCCAACCCTCTTCCGAGTCATATATGAAACCAGCTTCATAAGCTGGTTCTAGGATTACATCCACCGAAAGCAATCCCCATTCGCCTTTATAAAGCTCAATATCCTTGTACACACGAAGCTTCTTTCCTTCAATCTTAAATGACTTGTCGTATCTAGATTCAAAATAGAACTTAAGTTCCACCGAGACAAAGCCGTCATAAAGAATGTCGAAGGGATCTATCCAGAAAAGTTTATCTTTGTTCTTCTCATGGAGCGAATCGAAATCCAGTGCATATCTGCCGTTTACCTTCAGTTTCCCGTCATCCGAGGCATATGTCAAGTAGTTTCTTCCAATTCCTTTGTTGTCAGAGGGCATTATGATATTGAGTTCAGTAGTTGAAGCATCGAATGTGCTCTTGATATCACCGCCAATCTTCAGGTTGCCAGCGGTGAAAAGGTATTTGTTCACCTCCAGCACGAAATCCTCCATGTTCGAGGGGTCGAATAGTTCCGTTACCGTTGCCGCATTTGAGGCCAAGGTGAAGTTCAGTGAATCTACCGAAGCGTCGGCACCAAAAAGGGAGCTTTCCGTCTTCAAAACCGAGGCCTTGGTCCTCAAAGAGTACAGCACCTTATTATTCACATATCTCTGACCGAAAAGGCCGTTTACATTGAACTCCGATGTGCTTAACTTGAAGAAACCTGCATCAATACTGCCATCGGATGGTACGGTAAGGTTTTGAAGATTCACCATCCAAAGGTTCTCATCATCGTATCTTGCGAAGGCTCCAATTACGTCTAGTTCAAGCTCCCAGTCCTGAGGCGAGAGAAGCTGAACATATGCCAACTGCATCTCCGTCGCATTCATTGATTCCTTGACTGCAAACGGATCGAGCTGAGTTACTTTGTTCTTTGAGATGGTTTCACCAAGATTTATTCCACTGAATGGAGTTTGAAGTTCCTTTAACGAAGGACCGCTAAGATAAAGGGCTCCTCCCTGAATCCTCAGCCAGTCGAAAGCGGGTTTTAGCAAAACGTACGCCCCGTAACTCGTTTCCTTCTGCTGTCCGAACTGCCCGAACAGTTCCAAATCTCCCAAGGGTGTGTATAAGACGGACTTCGCAGTGAAGGCGTCTTCGGTGGAAATCCAGTCCCTGTACCAGGTTCCCTGTAGGAGTAACCAGTCCAGTTCTAAATACCGTAAAGTTATTCTTGTCTTGGCTTCGGTAATGCCGCTAAGGTCAACGTCGAAAGGCCTTCGTTCTGGGTCGTCGAGAGGAAAGTAATAAGCTGGAAGATAGAATACAGGAACATTGCCGATATACATAAGCATGTTCTGCACCGACATTCCCTTTCCAGGTGTAACTACCGCGGAGGAGACTCTGAAGCGGTAATGGGGGTGGGTCTTGTCACATGTAGTTACATA
>NZ_JFHJ01000393.1:0-3526 GCF_003666285.1 Mesotoga sp. HF07.pep.5.2.highcov
GGTGAAAAAGGTGATGTGATTTCTTTCTATCAGAAGATCGAGAATCTGTCGTTCGCAGAGGCAGTTAAGAGACTTGCCGATTATGCAGGCATTCCCATTCAGGTCGATACGGCCGAGTCCGAGTACGATAAATTCACAACGATCATGTCTCGGCTTGCGGGTATTTACAATAGAGAACTAAAAGAGAAGAGGCCCGAGACACTGGCCTATCTTCTGGAAAAGCGAAGGATCTCCCAGAACACGATAGACGAATTTCAGCTCGGTTATTCACCGGATGAAAGAACTTTTCCGCAGTCACTGCCGTCGAAACTTAGAACCGATGAAAAGACTCTTCTTCAACTGGGGATTCTGGTGAGGAGAGGGGCGACCTATAGCGATAGATTTGCTGGCAGGCTTATGATTCCGATTGACAATGAATCGGGTAAAGTTGTTGGATTCGGCGGTAGAATCATGGATGCCGAAAAGGGACCGAAATACATCAACTCATCCGAGTCGAAATACTTCCAGAAAAATAGACTCTTATTCAATCTTTCACGTGCCAGGGCGGCCATTAAGCAGTTGAACTACGCGGTGATCGCAGAAGGGTACTTTGATGTCATTTCCCTGTTCGAGGCAGGAATAACGAACTCGGTGGGCCTACTCGGTACTGCGCTGACGGAAAGGCATCTTAGAATTCTCGGAAATTATACGCGTAACCTCTTGTTCTTTCTAGATTCCGACGAGGCTGGTCAGACAGCATCACTTAGGTCCATAGACATTGCAGAGAAGCTGGACTTTGGAACGGCCGTTGTTTTTTCGAGAGATCAGAAAGATCCGGCCGATTTGTTTGTTGCAGAAGGTCCAAAGGCGATAAAGGAGACCCTCGCGCTTGCGATTCCGGGCCCTGCCTTCAGAGTCGAGTTCTTTTCGAGAAAACTCGATCTGTCGATTCCTTTGGGCCGAAAGCACCTGATAGAGCATCTCAAACCATATGTGATCTCATTCAGAAGCACTGGAAACCTTGCTGCCGTCCAGTCGACGATTGCAGCGCTTGCACAGAAGACAGGTTATTCGGAGCGAGAGCTTGAATCCGCACTTCGCGGTGGAATGTCGAAGAGCTCCGGCGGGGAAATGAAAAGCGGTTTAGCTCTGAAACTCAAGGATCACATAAGGATATATTTGCAGCATCCAAAGCTGCGGGCAACGGTTGTCAAACAGCTAGAGTTGATGAATGAAAGCAGAGACCTGAAGGAACTCCTTAAAGGAATGAAAAAGGGTCTGGAACTTGAGGAGTTACTCGATCTGGTGGAAGAAAGTATAGGCAGAGAACTGATCGAACTGGCATCTACTTGCATTGATTTTGATACCGCACAACGTGTTCTCCAGTCAACCGGATTGTATGCCAACAAGAGACTTGTGGAAGAGGAGATGGCAGAGATTGACCGAAGACTTCCAAAGGTCAAGGATGAGGGGGCAAGAAAGGCTTTGCTGATCAGGAGGATCGAGCTAAGAAGAATGCTCGAGAGAAAGATGAAGGGTGGCGATTAGTTTGGAAAAACAGAAGAAAACAAAGTCAGGGGCCAAGGTTATTGCGGATAACATCAAATCTCTTGCCGAGAAAATAGCGGATGACGAAGCCGATTCAGATGAAACAGGCGATAACAGTGCTCTAATGACTAAGGAAGAGATAGACAAACGAATCAAGAAACTGCTTAGACAGGGAAAGAAGAAGGGATTTGTTACATACGAAGATATAGACAGCGCTTTTCCGCCGGATTACGAAGGCTTTGACTCTAGTCTTGTTGAATCGATATACGAGGAATTTGAAAAGAACAAGATCAATATCGTCGAAAAGGAGCCAGTTGAAGATGACGATGACATAGAAAGCGAAAGCAGCGAGGAGCTTGTTTCGATACTTGAAACTACGCCTGAGATGTATGACAACATATCATTAAAGGACCCAATAAAGATGTATCTGAAGGAAATTGGCAAGATCTCTCTTCTTACGCCAAGCAGGGAAAGGGAGCTCGCCCGTCGGGCACAAAAGGGAGAGCCGAAGGCTAAGGAAGAGCTGATCACTGCAAACTTGAGACTGGTAGTTTCCATCGCAAAGAGGTATATCGGACGCGGTTTGACCTTCCTTGATCTCATTCAAGAGGGAAACATCGGGCTTATTAAGGCTGTAGAGAAATTCGACTGGAAAAAGGGATACAAGTTCAGCACTTACGCCACATGGTGGATAAGACAGGCTATAACCAGAGCTATTGCAGACCAGGCAAGAACTATAAGAGTTCCTGTCCATATGGTTGAAACGATAAACAAGCTAAACAAAGTAATACGTGAACACTTGCAGGACCATGGTGAGTATCCAACGATAGAGGAACTTGGAAACCTAACCGGCAAGACACCGGAAAAGATAGAGGAGATCCTCGCCGCCTCGAAAGAAACCGTCTCTCTCGAATCGCCGATAAGTGGCGACGAAGAATCGACTATGGGCGACTTTATCCACGATGACTCCATGGAACAGCCAGAGGAAGCCGCGATGAAGATGCTTCTTAGAGAGCAGATCGATCAGATTCTCGATACTCTTTCGCCGAGAGAGGCGATGGTGCTCAAGATGAGGTATGGACTTCTAGACGGAAAGACAAAGACTCTAGAAGAAGTCGGTCAATTTTTTAACGTAACTAGAGAGAGAATCCGTCAGATCGAAGTAAAGGCACTAAGAAAGCTCAGACATCCTTCCAGAAGCAAGCAGCTCAAGGCTCTCCTGGGTATGCTGAACACGTCCAAGCGCGACTGATTTAGCCATTTAATTACAGGCTGTTAATTATTGCATCATTTCAGAGCAAAGAGTCTATGTTTATAATAAAGTACACCAGCGAAGGGACGTGAAAACTTGGTTGAGAAAAAGAAAGCAAGACCGGTTGAAACAAGTCCCAGGATTCTTTCCCAAATTGAATTATTGAAAAAAGCTAAGAATGGCGATTTACTCGCCAGCACGGAAATGTTTAGTCGCTTGAACGATAAGAACGGCAAAGAGGAGCAGTCTCGTGATTGAGACTGCTCTTTCATTGAAAGGTTTTACTCTACTCGTCGAGGGAAGGAAGATGCTCGACGGCATCACCTTTGATGTGCCAAAGGGGAGCATCGCACTCTTGCAAGGAGCAAGAGGGGCTGGTAAATCGGCGCTTCTCAGAAGTTTCATTCACTTGAACGAAGAACTGTTTGACAGAGTTAGCTATACAGGATCGATCAAGCTGTTCGGCGAGGATATAGACTCCCTCGAAAGAAAGAGCGTGAGGAAGAGAGTTGCTTACGTCGACACGACCTTTCTCGAGGCAATGTCTAATTTTACTCTAATAGAATTCTTCAGGTTTTTGAAAGGCAAGCGATTTGAGTTCGAAGACTTCGCGGAAAGCGAATTGGACCTCTTTCATGAACTCGATCTCCTGGACTTGCTTTCACTGAAGGCGGAAACCTCTCTAAAGACAATACCTCTTTTCAAGAGACTCTCGCTACTCGTATTCTCCACCCTCATACGACACCC
>NZ_JFHJ01000572.1:0-1057 GCF_003666285.1 Mesotoga sp. HF07.pep.5.2.highcov
AGCAAAAGGCCATAGAACAAATGGAGGTGGCGGTGAGGTCTACTCCAATTCAGGTGAAGAGATTGAAAACGAAATATCCGCAAGGTGCCGAGAAGCAGCTTATTTATGCTCTTACGAAGAGGAAGGTGCCTTCAGGAGGACTTCCGCTCGACGTGGGTGTCGTTGTTGACAACATAGGAACAGCATTTGCAGTTTACGAAGCTGTTGAACTTGGCCATCCGCTTGTAGAAAGAGGAGTCACACTGACCGGCGAAGGAATAAAGAAGCCATTAAACGTTATTTCGCGTATTGGTGTTATGGCCAGCGAATTGATCGAATACGCCGGCGGCGCACAGGAAATCGTTGAGAGAATTGTCTTTGGTGGTCCTATGATGGGAATCACTGTCCCCAAGATAGACGTCCCGACTGTAAAAGGCACTTCGGGGATCACTTTGCTTATGAAGAGCGATCCACTTGAAGAGTTCCCCTGCATAAGATGCGGGAAGTGTGCAACCGTATGCCCGATGAACCTCCAGCCATTTTTGCTGAATCTCTATGGTACGAATAGATTGTATGACAAACAGGTAGAGAACGGACTCCTGGACTGTATAGAATGCGGAAGCTGCTCATATGTTTGCCCAGCAAACATAGAACTCGTAAAGAACTTCAAGCTCAATAAGAAAGTCTACAGGAGTCTCAAGGGAGGTGCGAAGAAGTGAAGCTCTCAATGATGGCAGCACCTCACCTGAGATCAGAAGACAGCGTAAGAAAGATTATGCTCGATGTCCTCATCGCCCTCGCTCCAGCGGCTGTATGGGCCGTAGTTTCATTCGGTTTGAAGGCACTTGTCCTGATAGTTGTCTGTACAGCCGGCGCCGAGGTACTTGACTTCTTTGTCATGCGGTTCATTAGAAGGAAGAAGAACTTCAAACCGGATCTCAGCGGTTCCGTCACCGGACTGCTTCTCGCTCTGAATCTCTCTGTCGCCGTGGAGTGGTGGCAAGCTCTTATCGGTGTCTTTGTGGCCATCGTAATTGCGAAGGCCGTCTTTGGTGGGCTAGGCAAGAATTTCTTTAAT
>NZ_JFHJ01000427.1:0-9270 GCF_003666285.1 Mesotoga sp. HF07.pep.5.2.highcov
ACCGATGTCGATTCCGTTACAGACGGAGATCCCGAAATAGCGTCGATCTTGCTGGCTCCCGAGCCAAGATCAAAGAGAACGGTTGAAGGTGATCTTGGAATCTATGTAAACGCCAGTCATGTAATAGAGCAAATCGGAAGAGATGAACTGGGGAAAGAGTTTCCCGACCTTGAGAACATCCTTCGAAACCTAACTCCTTATCCAAAGAATGACCGTGATGAGGCTTTCTCCTTGAAGTTGGCCGCATACTGTTTCGAGACCTCTATCCGAAGACACGCTGGAACCATAAAACAGCTCTATGGTCCGACTGGTAGAACCGAAGTTGCTTATGGGAAGGATCTGACCGCCGTGAAATCGGTGATCGGCACCGGAGGAATCCTTAGTAGATCGAAATTCTCTTCGAAGATTATGAAGATCGTACGGACTCTCTCCGCGAAACACGAAAAAGAGTTGTTGCCTAAATCCAGTGTAAGATTATTCCGGGACAGAAATTACATATTTGGCGCAGTTGGTCTGATTTCGACCGTCGATTTACCTTCTGCTAGAGATCTGGTTCAGAACTCTCTTGAAGAGCTGAACACGACTTGAATTCGGTGCTCGGCTAATTCGTAAGTCCAGATTGACAAGCGTTTCCGATTGACAAGCGTTTCCTCGGGGTGATAGAATCTCCATGAATGCGGGTGTAGCTCAGTTGGTAGAGCATCAGCTTCCCAAGCTGAGGGTCGCGGGTTCGAGTCCCGTCGCCCGCTCCAATTATTTGACTTCGTATACGGTTAGAATTGCTTCCCCGAGTTTTCGAAACTCCTTTAGGCTGAGATCTAGGTCGCGTTCCATAGTTTCTCCCAACCCGGCGATGCCCGTTCTTATAATCGGTTCAAAAGTAATGTGGAGTTCATTGACCAGGCCCAAATCCGCAAAGTGATCGAAAGTCTCGGCGCCGCCAATCAAGCACACCTCATCGTGCCCCTTTCTCTCCAAATCTTCGAGAAGTTCTTTTGGGGTTGAGGATGTGAAGATGAGGTTTTCGGATGGTCTATAATAGTCTGGATTTCTCGTCAATACGATGTTGAGCCTGTCAGGAAGGGCCCTCCCGATAGCTTCGTGGGTCTTCCTCCCCATTATCACTATGCCGACACTTGAGGTCAGGGATTTGAAGTACCTTTTGTCTTCTCTCGATGTCCACTCTGTCTTATCGTCTTCTGATAATGAGATCTTTCCATTCAACGTACTTGCAAAAACCGCAATGACTTTCACTTTGAGCACCTCCCAGTTGACGATGTCCAATGATCTTCATTTTATCTTTTTTTGACTCTCCGAACAATGCCAGAGAGTCAGTTTGATCAAGATATGTTATTCTTCTTTAGATGGGAGAGTGAAAGAGATTAAGAGGATTGCCTGGAGAGTCTTGATTTTCGCTATGCTTCTCATGTTGATTTCTTGTAGTAACAGCACAAATTACGCGGTCTCGATAAAGCAGATTGACTGTGAAGGTTCAACCTGTAATTTGAGGCTGGAGATTTCCGAAGACGGGCTTAGTCTTCCGGAATTCCTTATCACTTTGGATCGCCCTCCAGTCGACGGAAGTGATGGAATTAGAATCAAAGGAACAGAGATTTCTTTAGATCTGAAGGAGGCGGGGAGCCACACGATTTTTGTCACTTTGGTCGATGGTAAGAGATTCTTAAGCACCCCGGTTTCCAAAGAAGTAATTATAAATCTGAATCCTCCCGATGCACCTGATCTCACTTGGAGCCTTTCTCAAGGTGAGCTCAAACTGTCTCTTCGAAGCGATAGTTCCGATTCGGTCACTGACTATCGCATTCTTGTCAACAACGTCTTGCACAGCTCGACCCAAGGAACATTCTCATTTCCCGTTGATCGGGATGCCCACTATGTTATTCAGGCCTTTTCGGTGGCTGGCAATCTAAGATCCGACCCCTCAATTCTTGATCTCAAGCTTTCGGAGGATTTTGCCCCCGAAGTAGAGCTTACTTCTGTGCTTCCTTTTACGAATGGCGCAGTCGATATTACTGTCGTCGATGACTGGGATAGAACAAACGATCTTTCTATAAAGGCCTTCCTTGAGGAGAGTAACATTCTTCTGCTTTTTGATGGAAACAGGTTGATTCCTGAGATACCCCTTCCCGAGGGTATAAATACACTTGTTGTTCGGGTCGCCGATTCATCGGGAAACGTGACCGAGTTAAAGAGGGAGCTGAAAACAGTCCGAAAGACCTCGGTTGAAATTCCTGAACTGTACATCGAGGAAGGCACTATTAGGAACGCAAGATGGACGACGCCAAAGGGCATGGTTGAACTTCAGAGATACATTGATGGCGAATGGATAACTCTGTCTACCCACAGTTCGGAAGAGGAGTCATCAATAATCGCAAAGGACAGCATTTCTGAAAAAGGCGATCTTTACCGAATTGTTGTGGACTCTGATAATGAGAAACTGCTGCCTTCAGTTCCGGTTTTTGCAAAGGAAAGTCTGTTTAGGAGATTTAGCACGGAGTTCATATCGTCTTTTCTCGGAATGGATGCGCTGCTAGTCGGCGGCAATTCCTACAGATTTTACGGAAACATCGTCGTTCGAGACAACACTGTCATGAGAGTTGAATCGGGCACGTCTCTGACGATTCCCCGAGGAAACACTCTTCTAGTTAGCGGTGTTCTTGATCTGGAAGGCTGGAAGGATAGAATAAAAGTGAATCCCGGTGGTTCCTCGGGAACAATTGAGGTAACAAATAACGGAGTTCTTATTGCCAGGAGCGTTGATTTCAATAATTCCACTGTATCGATTGAAAATGCTGCCGTTGCGGTGTTTGAGGATTGCACGCTGTCAGGAGATCTGAAGATTAGTGGAGCCAGAACGGTTCAAATATACAACAGCCATTTCAGCGGAGATATGGAGATCGAGAACGTTAGAGAGCTGCTGATTCATCAAAGCGATTTTTCGGGAAGCAGTCTGGTTTTGAGTGGTTTGGGTAGGGTTTCGCTTTCTAGAAGCTCTTTACGATTCCATTCTCTCGAGATAGTAGATTCGAGGCTTGAAGCGTATGAATCGCTTTTCGAAGCTGAAGGTTTGTTTGTTCAAAAGACATCTCATCTGTTGCAGACAAGAGGTACCTTGATAGAAACTGAAATCACCGTTTCCGGTGCATCATCTATCCATATCGAAGAACCCAATTTGACCGGAGAAGTCAAGATAGAGCTCAGAGACCTTTCAAGGCTGAGTCTGCAGAAGGATTTCGAAGGATCGATCGAGATTGTTTCGGATGAGAAGTCGGCAATAAAGGTATTTTGAAATGGGAAAGAAGTTTCGCGATTTTGATCCTTACGTTCTAGAGGCTTTTGATTTCGATTTCTCTTCTAAACACGCACGCATCAATCATGGGACGGTTTTGCTATCCTGGTTCGTCGAACCCCCCAAAGGTTCGAGAAAAGCGCTTGAACTGGGTGCAGGCAGCGGAGTGATTTCCATTTATTTGGCCAAAATCTTCGGACTTGAAGTGACGGGAGTCGAAGTTGATAGAGAATTACACACAGTTGCGACAAAGAACGCTTCACTGAACGGGGTTGAAAATCTCACAAGATTTGTGAACTGCGACATAGATGATTATGCGGCAAACAACAAGGGAGAGGTATTCGATATGGTAGTCTCGAATCCTCCTCATTTTCTTCATTCCGGTGTAGAAAGTTCCGATGGCAAAAGAAATAGGGCGAGGAGAATCGACCCTGAACTGGCTATGATCTTCGCCTCCGCAACAAGTAAGTTGCTCAAAAATAGAGGAGCTTTCTTCTTTTTACTCCATCCGAGGGATCTAACGAAGTGGGTCCGCCTGCTTGAGGATTTGAAGCTTGGAATCCATAAAATGCGTTTCGCACATGGGTCGATGGAAGGACAGGCACAGTTGGTATTAGTGAGTGGGAGAAAGAGTTCATCTTCTGAAATCGTTGTAGAACCTCCCATAAGGATGAGGTGAAGTTATGTTCATCAGTGTAGAAGGAATTGATGGATGTGGTAAGACGACTCAGATAAAACTTTTAGCGGAGTATTTGAGTCAATTAGATGTAGAATTCATAATTGTCAGGGAACCCGGAGGAACAAAGGCCGGTGAAGAGATAAGGGACATACTTCTCCATAAGGAGTATCATTTGTTCTCTGAGTCTGAGCTTCTACTCTTTATGGCGGCACGTGCGCAGATAGTTAGGGAGGTCATAAGGCCCGAGCTTGAGAAAGGCAAAACGGTGATTGCTGACAGATTCATGGATTCATCAGTTGCCTATCAGGGAGTGGGTAGACGACTGGGTAGAGAAATAGTTCAAGCTATGAACGCATTCGCGGTAGGGGGAACCGTTCCCGATATTACCTTGTACATTGATGTACCGACCGATGTAGCTATTTGTCGGATGAGAAAAGAAAAGAAAAATGATAAAATAGAGATGGAGAATTTAGATTTCTTCGAAAGAGTGAGAAAAGGATATGAGAAACTGATGGTAGAGAATCGTGAGAGATTTGTTCGGATAGATGGAAAACAATCTGAAGAGAAAGTTCAGACTGATATCAGGAAGTCGTTGCGGGTTTTGTTTGATAAGAAAAATCAAAATGGGAGGTGACTGAAATGTACTTCGACAAGTTTTCTGAAGGTGCTGCGCAGGTCTTCGTGACAGCCCAGGACGAGGCGAGAAGTCTCGGCCACCCTTATGTTGGAACTGAACACCTCCTTCTGGCGATCATTAAAGTAGAAAATGAGCAGACAACTAGGATTCTGAGAAACTACTCGATTACATACGAGAGAATCTCCAGAGAAGTCACTTCGATGGTTGGGACTAACGTTCATCAATCTGTAGTAGGTGCCCCGCAAATGACTCCCAGAGCACGTAGAGTCATTGAGCTGGCAAATGATGAATCTAAGATGCTGGGGCAAGACAAGATTGATGTAGAACACATAATGCTCGGAATCGTTCGCGAAGGAGAGGGCATAGCTGCCCATATATTGAAACAGATGGGAGTCAACTTATCTCAGCTGAGAAGGGAGATCATTGAGAACATAACAGGGGACTGGGAAGAAGGTGGAGAACAGCCCGAGAATGTTTTTGCTCAACAGAGTTCCACAATGAGCTCCGCCATTAAGCAACTTGAAGGTTTTGGCATCGATCTCACTGCCATGGCAAAGGCGGGTAAACTTGATCCGATAGTTGGCAGGGAGATTGAAAGGCAGAGATTGATGGAGGTTCTGTCAAGGAGAAAGAAGAACAACCCCGTCTTGATCGGTGAGCCCGGTGTTGGGAAGACCGCTATTGTTGAAGGCCTGGCGCAGATGATCGTAGATGAAGAGGTTCCTGAAACACTTAAGAATAAGGTAATATTCGCGCTTGACGTTGCCTCTCTCATAGCCGGAACTAAGTATAGAGGTGAATTTGAGAAGAGACTGAAGAAACTGATTCACGTGGTCAAGACAAATGGAAACATAATTCTCTTTATCGATGAGGTTCACACGATTGTTGGAGCAGGCTCTGCAGAAGGTGCGGTAGATGCTGCTAATATTCTGAAACCGGCTCTTGCGAGCGGAGAAATAAGGTGCATAGGTTCAACGACTCCCGATGAATACAGAAAGTACATAGAAAAAGATGCCGCACTGGAGAGAAGATTTCAGAAGATATATGTGACGGAACCTACTCCAGAAGAGTCTGTGGAGATTCTGAAAGGGATTAGACATAAATATGAGCTCCACCACAAAGTGCACTATACGGAAAAGGGTTTAGAGGCAGCGGTGACTCTATCGCACAGATATGTGTCTGATAGATTCCTGCCGGACAAGGCCATTGATATCATTGATGAGGCCGGCTCCAGAGCTCGGTTGAAGAAGCTCACTATACCGGATGAGCTTAAGAAAATGCAGAGTGACATTGAGTCTCTCAAAATCAAGAGAGAAACTGCCGCAGCCGATCAGGAGTATGAAAAGGCCGCTCAACTCAAAGAAAAGGAGCGTTTAATACAGCAAAAGTATAGAGATGGGTATAACGATTGGAGGAACAGAGTAGACTCTGAGATCGTCACGCTCGATGATGATGAAGTTGCCGAAATAGTTTCCAACTGGACCGGAATTCCGCTTAGGAAGCTAGAGGAAACTGACAGCGAAAAGCTCCTTACTCTTGAGAACGCTCTTCATCAAAGAATTGTATCTCAAGATGAGGCCATCTCCGCAGTTGCTAAGTCGATAAGGCGTGCAAGAAGCGGGCTAAAGGATCCCCGTAGACCGATTGGTGCCTTTTTGTTCCTCGGACCGACGGGAGTCGGAAAGACCGAGTTGGCGAAGGCCCTTGCGGAATATCTCTTTGGCGATGATAAGGCTCTCGTGAGATTTGATATGTCGGAATACATGGAGAGATTCTCGGTCTCCAGATTAATTGGAGCTCCACCAGGCTATGTCGGTTACGATGAAGGCGGTACGTTGACTGAGAGAATCAGGAAGAGACCGTTTTCAGTAATCCTGTTCGATGAGATTGAAAAGGCTCATCCTGATATCTTCAACATTTTGCTTCAGATAATGGACGACGGACGGCTCACCGATTCCCAGGGGAGACAGGTAGACTTCAGAAACACCATAGTCATAATGACGAGCAACCTGGGCGGGGAGTTCATAAACAAGACAAAGTCATCGATCGGATTTGTAGAGTCGAGTCACGAAGAAAAAGAATACGAAGCGATGAAAACCTCCGTTCTAGAAGAGGTAAAACGTACTTTCAGGCCGGAATTTCTGAACAGGCTCGATGAAGTTGTGGTTTTCCATCAGCTCACGAAGGATCAAATAAAGACTATCATCGATATTCTTATGAACGACATGAGAAAGAGACTGAATGAGAAGCATCTGAAGTTGGTACTTTCAGAGGCCGCCCAGGAGTTCCTCGTTGAAGAAGGATTCAATCCCGTGTATGGTGCTCGGCCTCTAAAAAGAGCCATACAGAAGTATGTTGAAGACCCTCTTTCCGAAGAACTGCTTAGAGGGAGATTTCAGGACGGTGATCTGATTACGGCCGAAGTTAACAATAGGGTTCTGATCTTCAAGAAGAAAAAAGATGAGAAGACTGAAGTGAAGGCTATCACCTAGATTCATTGATTGGCGAGGTTTCGGGGGGGCACTAGTGGCCCCCTTTTTTAAAATACTAACGGAGGTGTATCTCCGTATATTACGGAGTCGTTCTAGATGAAGAAGAAAAGAAGCTATGTCTGCGATGTGTGCGGCTATGAATCGCCCGCTTGGTTTGGTCGTTGCCCTTCATGCCATGAGTGGAACACTGCCATATCGTTTGTTAGCGAAGGAGATAAGGACGAAAACACTTCTGTTGCAGATATAGAAGTAAGACCGCTTTCGCAAATTGACACGACCGAATCATCTAGAGTTGACACGAAAATTGAAGAACTCAATAGATCACTTGGAGGTGGAGTCGTTCCGGGAAGCGCGGTTCTGATCAGCGGAGAACCTGGTATAGGCAAATCGACACTCATGCTCCAGCTCTCGGCGCTGATCGCCGGAGAAAGGCCCGTCCTGTATATATCGGCAGAGGAATCTGCGCGTCAGCTAAGATTGAGAGCGGAGAGGCTCAAAATCCAAAGGAAGGAACAGATAGAAGTAGTATCGGCTACCGAGATAGACTTTCTGGGATCTTTGGCCATTGAAAAGTACGGCATGATTGTCGTCGACTCGCTGCAGACAATAAAGATGTCTTCTGTACCTTCTTTGCCTGGTTCTGTAGTGCAGGTCAGGGAGTGCGCTAACATGTTGGTTTCTCTTGCAAAATCCTCTGACATTCCCGTCCTGATTGTGTCACACATTACAAAGGGAGGTCAAATCGCTGGCCCAAAACTTGTGGAGCATCTTGTAGATACGGTGTTGTACTTCGAATCTAGTAAAACCGGCTTCAGATTCTTGAGAACCATTAAGAACAGATTTGGGCCTTCAGACGAAATTGCTGTTTTCGAAATGACTTCGGAAGGTCTCAAAGAAGTTCCCGACATCAGCAGTCTGTTTGTTGAGGACTACATTAGCGCCCCCGGAAATGTCGTTTCAGCAATCTATGAGGGTTCCCGAGCTATGTTGATAGAGGTACAGGCGCTGGTTTCAAAACCCGTTTATGGTACACCAAGGAGACTCGCCTCGGGGATACCTCTTGAAAGGCTTCTTCTTGTGACCGCAGTGCTGACAAAAAGAGCGGGAATTCCTCTTGACAGCCTAGATCTCTATATGAACGTGGCGGGAGGACTGCAGATAGAAGATACTGGTGTCGATCTGGCGATCGCAGCTGCTTTGATTTCATCTTATACAGATACTTCAATACCCGAAGGTGTAGCTTTCTTCGGTGAGATAGGTCTTGACGGAACCGTGCGCTCAGTTTCTTCTATGGAGAAAAGAATCGAGAGGGCGAAAAAATCATCCTTCATGAGGATAGTTGCACCGGAAGGAAGAAATGGTATAAAAGATGTAAAGCAACTCTTAAAATTCATCGGAGGTATGAAGAGTGGAAAGGAGTGAACTGATAGAAAAAATCAAGAAAATTGCCCCGGGAACGCCCCTCCGTCACGCTCTTGATGATATTCAAGATGCCAACGTCGGCGGATTGCTGTTTTTTGTTGACGACTACAAGAAATACAGTCATTTAATGCAGATAGGATTCCTTCTAAACTGTCAGTTCAATCCGAACAAACTCTATGAACTGGCAAAGATGGACGGGGCCATTGTCGTCGATGACGACCTTACTACAATCGTCGGCGCAAACGTCCAGTTGATACCCGATCACACGATTCCTACAAATCAGACTGGGATGAGACACCGGGCTGCAGAGAGGATGGCCAAAGAAACAGGTAGGATGCTTGTTGCAATTTCAAAGAGAAGAAATACGATGACGATCTTTCTAGGGGACTTCGCCTACACTCTGAACAATGTGGAGACTCTCACTTCAAAGATCACTCAGACGATAAGAACGGCAGAGAAGTACAAAGAGGCATTCATCGAGGCTTTACAGGGTATAGAGTTCATGGAACGGGCCGGGTCTCTTACTCTTTACGACGTTGTGAAGACAATCCAGAAAGGACTCATGGTTGCTCTTATCTGTGAGGAAGCGGAATTCACGATAGCCGAGCTGGGCAACCACGGAAGATTTCCTTCAATGCAGCTTACGGAGATCCTCGTCAATGTTAATGAGGAGATCGAGAGTTTAATCCTGGACTTCCACGAAGAGTTACTGGATCAAGATAGCCTGGAGGAA
>NZ_JFHJ01000247.1:0-15876 GCF_003666285.1 Mesotoga sp. HF07.pep.5.2.highcov
CAGCCTTGCGTCCCCGGATGATTCTCCGGGCATTGCGTCCGCCGATGCTCTTCGGCGCATCACTTCCCGGGATGATCTTCCCGGCAAAGCGTCCTGCCGAAGGCAGCAATTCATACCACTATGGTTCTTACGCAACATGACGAGAAGACTCTTTGGCTTATGTGTGCAAAAGAGTTTCCATACCACTATGGTTCTTACGCAACGCCATTTTTTGAGCTACAACTAAGACAGAGAAAAATTTGTTTCCATACCACTATGGTTCTTACGCAACGTAAAATCGATTTTAAGCACACTTAAGTATGCGTGAGTTTCCATACCACTATGGTTCTTACGCAACGTATACATGTTAGACCATATTATTAGACCTGCCAAGGGTTTCCATACCACTATGGTTCTTACGCAACCATCAGTAAAGACCCAATACAGCACATTTTTAAAACAGTTTCCATACCACTATGGTTCTTACGCAACTTATTAGACCAAGGCATAGCTTGACGAAGAGACCTAACTGTTTCCATACCACTATGGTTCTCACGCAACGGTGTAGATTGGTCGCTTCCTGCGGTATCGTCAAGTTTCCATACCACTATGGTTCTCACGCAACCGTTTGGGTGGATGAAACAGGAAGAGTCATCCACACGTTTCCATACCACTATGGTTCTCACGCAACAAGAGTTCAAGGCGCAACTTATGGCCTTGTTGAACTACGTTTCCATACCACTATGGTTCTCACGCAACTTATTTGGTTGTATTTTATAGGGTTTCTATCATCTCTTGTTTCCATACCACTATGGTTCTCACGCAACAAACAGAAGCAGAAGAAATGCAATTTATACATTCAAGTTTCCATACCACTATGGTTCTTACGCAACACAAAGGTTTTTGGGATGAATACTCGTTGCTTATAAGTGTTTCCATACCACTATGGTTCTTACGCAACCCGCATTAGAGCTATATCGTAAGTCAATCTTAAGTGAAGGTTTCCATACCACTATGGTTCTTACGCAACAGAGACGCATTTCCGTGGAAGAAACAAACACATTCTGTTTCCATACCACTATGGTTCTTACGCAACCTTAAGTTGCTAGTCAAAGATTCATTGTATCAATTTTCGTTTCCATACCACTATGGTTCTTACGCAACCTTTGTGATCTCCATAGGGACTTGACTGAAAAAAGTTTCCATACCACTATGGTTCTCACGCAACGAGGATAACAAGGCAAGGAAACGCCACGGATATAAAGGTTTCCATACCACTATGGTTCTCACGCAACCCAAGGAGAGCAGCACAGTTGCTCGCCGAAACGATGTTTCCATACCACTATGGTTCTCACGCAACACGGCGACCCACGCCGAGCCGCTCAATTGCTCGCAGGTTTCCATACCACTATGGTTCTCACGCAACTGAACGACAAGATACAAAACTTCGATCCGAACATCGTGTTTCCATACCACTATGGTTCTCACGCAACTCATCTACGCCGGAGCATTTCAATTGCTCGGCGAAGCCGTTTCCATACCACTATGGTTCTCACGCAACGAGACGGTTTGCACCTATACCGCATAGTCTGACATTGTTTCCATACCACTATGGTTCTCACGCAACCTCCTTCCTCTACACGATGCCCTTTCTTTATTGAAAGTTTCCATACCACTATGGTTCTCACGCAACGTGCTGCCTCTATGGGTATTGGTGCCGTTTATTGCATAGTTTCCATACCACTATGGTTCTCACGCAACCCATGCCAAGGAGACCATCACAAGCCCACCGTTAACGTTTCCATACCACTATGGTTCTCACGCAACGCTCGAAGATGCACGAGTCGCGGCAATTGCTTTCGCTGGTTTCCATACCACTATGGTTCTCACGCAACGATTCCTGATGTGTATGACTGTGTATAGTGAAACACCTGTTTCCATACCACTATGGTTCTCACGCAACACTCAGACGACACTAGCCACTCTTGCAACAGAAACGTTTCCATACCACTATGGTTCTCACGCAACGGAGTGTTCTGATTCTTCCAACGAAAATGACTACAAGTTTCCATACCACTATGGTTCTCACGCAACGGAGTGTTCTGATTCTTCCAACGAAAATGACTACAAGTTTCCATACCACTATGGTTCTCACGCAACTCAATGGTGAATTTCGCAGAGTGGAAATCAACTGCAAGTTTCCATACCACTATGGTTCTCACGCAACAATGGAACCAATAGACCGTTGACGAAGAGACCGTTGAGTTTCCATACCACTATGGTTCTCACGCAACACTATACAAAATCGTTAAGTATCGTGAAGTAAATAAGTTTCCATACCACTATGGTTCTCACGCAACCAGCTTGTCTATGGCAAGAAGTTCAACGGTGCGGGTTTCCATACCACTATGGTTCTCACGCAACAAGAGCGTGTGAAAAAGATAGTCGAGTATGCAATCAGTTTCCATACCACTATGGTTCTCACGCAACAAGCTCATTAAACTTACTCATCTCAGCAAGAACTCTGTTTCCATACCACTATGGTTCTCACGCAACTGATACGGAATAAGTAATAATGACGGCTTGGAAATCTGTTTCCATACCACTATGGTTCTCACGCAACAGGAAGAAATGAAGTCAAAGAGATACAGTGGGAATATTGTTTCCATACCACTATGGTTCTCACGCAACGGCTTAGACTTTGCAGAAGAGACTACGCTGTTAGGAAGTTTCCATACCACTATGGTTCTCACGCAACGTTTCGTCAGGAAGATCAACAGGCTGGCAAATGGGTTGTGTTTCCATACCACTATGGTTCTCACGCAACTAGACTCGAAGATTAGATATACTAGAATCCATTCAGTGTTTCCATACCACTATGGTTCTCACGCAACCCGAAGAGAGAGAAAAAAGAATTAGAAAGAGTATTATGTTTCCATACCACTATGGTTCTCACGCAACCGATTCCGCCCCCCGTACTTTCAGCGATCTCGTATGTTTCCATACCACTATGGTTCTCACGCAACGAGGGCCGCCCAACTGCTCGCCGAAGTGATCGACCAAGTTTCCATACCACTATGGTTCTCACGCAACTTGATGAGCTCTGTAATTGGCTTGGAATCACGGTTATGTTTCCATACCACTATGGTTCTCACGCAACCAGCGAAGAAGTAACCCCCACCGATCACTTGGGCCGCAAGTTTCCATACCACTATGGTTCTCACGCAACCACTCCCTCAATAGCCAAATAGTTCTACCCTTACTGTTTCCATACCACTATGGTTCTCACGCAACCAGACCTTGAGATGAAGAAGGAACAACTTCAATCTCAAGTGTTTCCATACCACTATGGTTCTCACGCAACAGTGAGTTATAGCATGTTAGTTGCTTATTGTAGTGATGTTTCCATACCACTATGGTTCTCACGCAACAAACCCATTAGACCATGCTATCAGACCTAGGCATAGCTGTTTCCATACCACTATGGTTCTCACGCAACCTGAATTCTGGTATATCGCCAATAACCAACTAATACTGTTTCCATACCACTATGGTTCTCACGCAACCCATAAGCCATAAGACCATACCAGTCTATAAGCCTATAGTTTCCATACCACTATGGTTCTCACGCAACCGCTTTTATTACAAAGATATTATACAGGTTTTGGGTAGGCAGAATCAACCAATTGGGAATACCTCGTAAGCGACATCGAATTTACATTTCGGCGATTCGCTTGGATTTGATTCTAGATGGACGCAGTGTTATGTGGAGGGAGAAGGCGCCGGTATCTTCTAAGGAAGACCAATTGCGGAAAATACCGGCGAGACACTCTCCAGCAGAAGCTTACAGAAGAAAGCTGCTCACGATTTCGCTTTCAATCAAGTGACCTATCTGCAGTCGTATCTGTGTAAACTGTACAGGAATGATTCTAAATAGGTCTAGAAGTGTTATTAGGAAATGAGTCTAGAAGAAAATGGCATACGATCGATCCGACGAGGATTGGTAACGGAATTATTAACTCGGGAAAGGCTTATGGGAAGGATAATGCAACTCTGTTCGGAAAAGCCGATGATGATAATCCGCAATATGGCGTTCACATTAAATGATAGCATGTAATCTAGTGCGACAATAAGCTGAATTAACCAATCTTGAAATGCCTCAGTGGAATTGGGTTTTAGAAGCATAGTGATTTCGACGGCAAGTAGTTCCGAATGAGTATTGACCGAGAATGATTATTGCGGGAATTTTACTTCTGGAGTCAAGAAAATTCGAACTTGATGAAAGGATTTGAGAGAATTGTTCTGAATGGGTGTTCTGCATTCTACCACCACATGTGAAGCGCTTTGTAGTCTTCCTCTGAAAGAATAGACCGGATCAGTTTGTAGCATTCGGTTAGAAGCAGGGTGTTATATGAAACTTTTCTCTTGAGTGTAGGATGAAATACCGTCTCTTCCATGAATTTCTCGAAGTGCTCAACGTACTTCTTCATTCCTTCATTGGTAAGAAGGGTTGAATTCATTTCCTTATCGAAGTCGTCTTCTGTAATGATGGTTTTGTTTAGTAGAGTCATGATCAGTCTGTCTACTATTACCGGCTTGAAGACCTCGCTTATGTCGAGGCAGAGCGAGAATCTCATTTCGCAGGGTTCATGGAGAAAGCTTACTGTGGGATCGAGTTGAGTCTGATAGATCTTGCTGAGTGTTCTGGTGTAGAGTAGTGAGTTTCCGAAGGAAATCATGCAGTTCAATATCCCTAGTGGAGGCTGTCTGACTCTTGTTACGAATTCCTGACCGGTAAGCCCCGCAAGAATCGGATAGTAGTATTGTCTGAAAGCGCCCTCGACAGCCATTACCGAGTTGACGCCGGTCGTGTTTTGAAGTCTTTCTCTAGTGTTCTTCAGCCCCTCTATCTTGTCTTTGTATCCGGGAATCTTGCTGGAGGATCTCTGGAGAACTCTGAGCATGTTGTGCATCGCTCCGTCGATGAATTCTCTAGATAGTTTCAGCCTTTTTATAGGGTCGAGAAAGGTTTTGACCTGTTCTACCAGGAGTTTCCCCGATACTTTCTGCTTCCTCGGAACGAAACTCCCGCTGTACCAGCCATTATGGGAGAAGACATGAAGCGCTACTTCTTTTTTTGAGAGGAAGGAGAGAAGATGGGTGTTAAGATCGATTTCTCCAAAGGTTGAAATCGATTCTATCTTTTCTATTGGAATGAACTTTCTTCTACCCTCTCTTTCGAGTAGAAGAGTGTTGTCCTTTCTGCTCAGCTGTCCGCTGGCGAAGAGATAGAAGTTCTTCTTCATGATTGAACCTCCTAGGAAAAGCAGAGATCGAAGTACGAACATCCTTTGCACCCTTCTTTGAAGAGCGGAAGGGGCGCATTATCCAGGTTGAAGATTGTCTTTATCTCATCGAGATCTCTTCTTATTTGTTCTTCGTCTTCTTCAGTAAGTGAGAGCATGATCATTTTCTTGGCTCTAGGATACGTTAGTCTGGCAGTAAATTCGTGAAGGCCAAGTTTATGCTTTAGATAGTAGAGATAATACTTGACCTGATAGATGTGACCCTCTCTCACTTCTTTGCCGTACTTGATTTCAACGATTTCTCTTGTGTTTCTGAGTATGTCGAGAGAGATCTCGTCTATCACGATGTCTTTGTCTTCACCCTGACTGTATTCTTCTTGAAGTAGCTTGCCGAGTTGAACGCTCTCTGAAGTCGATTCCATTGAGATGTTGTGCAGAAAGAACCAGAGCTGCGTCTTGCAGTAATGGAGATAGTTTATTGCATTACCCCCGATCCTTGGCTGTCTTTCCGTTATTTCCATCAGAAGCCCTCGATTATGGAACCTTCGTCTTCTTTCGGACCGAGGTAGCCGAATGATGGATCGTAGATGATTGGCGCGTAGATGAATCCGTCATCGTCCTTTTCCAAGCGTCCGATCACATCTCTTACTGGTACTTTGACAAGTTTGCCGAGTTTCTGCATCTTGCCCGAATTATTGTTCCTGAATTCAGCAGGTATCACTTCGATAGTCTTGTATGGGATACGGCGAATCAGGTCGTCTGCAAGCCTTTGATCGATTGACATCGAATAAATCTGGAAGTTCATCTCTCTCACAAACTGCCAGCTCGCCTTACCGGCAGAGATCTCCTCTTCAATGTTCTCTATTTCAGAGAGTAAGTCTTCCATCATTTCCCTTAGTTCAAGTCCGCTAGGAGTTTGATGGGCTTTTAGGAGTCCAAGAGATTTGTCAACAAGGTTCTTGTTATAGACAGAATATGAGTTTTCGTTCTGAGGGAAGATCATAACCTCACCTATCGGAGTGGTGCCTTCTCTGTTTACTCTCCCGAAACGCTGGGTGAGCGAGTCAATCGGTGCAGCTTCTGTTATCAGGACGTCGTAGCTTATATCAAGGCTGATTTCGATCGTCTGTGTGGCTACGATGATTCTCGGAGGAGAATCTCCCGTAATGCGAGAGAGGATTCTTTCCCTGTCTTCGAGGTTGAAGCGACCGTGATAGAGAATTATTTCTTTATCTGGAATCTTATCGGACAGGGTTTTGAAAGCTTCCGTTGCCTTTTTGACCGTGTTGAAGCAAAGAATGGCTTTTTTCCCCTTTTTATGTTGCCTCTTTGTCTCTTCAACAGGGTCGACATCTTCTAAATGAGAGATGGTGATTCTTCTCAGCGATTCACCTTCGTAATCTCTCACTATCACAGGGTAGTCAAGAACTTCCTTGAGCTTCTGGATCATGTAGGAAGGGAGAGTGGCGCTCATCACGCAAACTGGAGTACCCATGGCTTTAAGCATTTTTATGCTTTCAAGCAGTATGCCAAATGTGTACGGTTGACTCGCGTGGATCTCGTCGAATATGACCGCCGAATTGACGATATTTACTATCTTTGGCTCCCATCTTCCCCAGTTAAGTGACATGAGAAGAAGCTGATCGAGAGTAGCGACGGTGAATGGGTTGTCAAAGGCTTTCATCCAGAAGATTCTATCTCGGGTGTCTTCTGAATATCCTTCGTTAGAATACAAATAGTATGCGATGTTGCCGTGGACCAGACCGGTTTTGTCGGACACTTCTTCCGTGTATCTTTTGTACATAGCTTCGACTGTTGTCACTGTGGGAAGAAAGAGGGTGGACTTTTCTCTTCCAGTCGATTGTGTCCAGACAAGAGCGGCGAGAGATTTTCCACGACCAGTAGGAGCGAGGATTATCGTGTCCTTTCCGGTAGAGGCCTCTGCTTGAAATGTGCGCAAGGGCCGAGAATCGAGTTTTATGCTTGCTGATGAGAGGGGCTTCTTTGCGGAAGCCGACCAATCTGCAAGGTTTAGAATTCCCTGGATCAAGAAATAGAGTCGCCGATCGCGAGGTGCGCCAAAAAAGAAGTTGCAGAGTCTCTTGAGAAGTTCTCGAGGAGAAGGAATCTGCAAGTTAAGATCGGGAAGCTCAATGCTGAAGTGACCCTTCACATAGTCTTTTATCTCCTTGAATTCATTCACAAGTTCGGGGTTTGGAGTCGCCTGTTGTCTTTGAAATCCCAAGGATGAGAAAGAGTCTTTGAATCGAGAACCATGATGGCCCAGTATAGACTGGAGGATATAGTTCTTGATGGGGGATTCATTAAGAGAGGCCATAGCTATCTGAGCCGAAGCAAGTGAATGGGAAAAGCCTTTTTTGTCGAAGGAGAATTCTAAACAGCCTTTCCCGATGTCGTGGAAGGCGCAGGCGGTTAGAATTGCTTCTGAGATTTGTTTTGGGTCAAGATTCGTGTTTTTGAGGGCGATTTTATTTTGATCAAGATAGCTATGAGCGTAATCAAGAACTCTCTCAGTATGCTCTACCAGGCTTACTCCCGGCTTGGCGAGAGACATTATTCTACCTCCAGAGGGGAAAGACAGTATCTGAGACATCTACTGCCTCTCCAGAGTATTCGACCGGTTCGGAGATGTATGTGTAAGGAGATCTGTTTTTTGGTCTCCTTGCTTTCGGGTTCCGTTTATCTCGATCAAATTCGCTATTCAGCCAGTAAGTCTTGAAGTGAGGGATAGTCCCTTCACTTAGAGCTGTGATGTTGATCTTGCCTTGAAGGTCTCCCTTAACCACAGTGTTGTTTATGACTGATTTCTCCACTCTCTCTGCGGTCTCTAATTCAGACTGGATAAAGGTTATGAACTCGTCGTCTCTTCCCAGACTTAGGGGGAAGCAGGGATCGGAAATAGCTTTCTTGATCTCTTTTAGTTTGGTCTCGGGGCCCACAATTAGAAGTCTAATATTGGGTTGATAGAGGACCTCTCTTATCACGACAGCCTTGCCAATGGATCTTCCACCGTCTTTTACCTTCTTTATCGCCCATGCGTCTTTCGCCATTCCTTCATTCTCCTGTATGTGGACGCCGAAAGAAAGGTCCCGGCAATAGTTCTGTGCCTCGAAGTATTTCTTGCCGGTAGCTGCGCCGATTATTCCAGTGATCGTGGTGGGCGGAGGAAAGGGCAGGCTCTCCTGATAATTCATAGATGCGGGGCTTCGAAAGGAAGCTGTGTATCCCTTTATTGAGATTTGGAGCACTAACATCTTTTCACCTCCATTGGAAAAGGCCCCTCGCATGAGGGGCCAGTGTTATATTGTTGAAAGGATCTCTTTCACTCTGGAGAAGGCATCTGTCATGGGAAGAACTTCAATTGCTTCTGGAACTCCAGCATCCAGCGCAGATGAGTCAAGTACTTTCGTGGTTCCAATGATTACGCGATCGATTATGCTTGAATAATTGGTAATGCTATCGATCAGCGTTTCGGCATTGATTCTTCCCTTTGTATCACAGCTTACGGATTCGAGGAGGAAGGGAAGCTTAACTGTTTGAAAGGCGAAGGCGATGAATTTCGGAGAGATGTCTGATAGTATGTTGGTCTGCTTTCCGCCTGTCCAGAGAGTCATCATGGAATCGAGGAAGAGGTTGAGTCTTCTCAAGCGCTCTTCTTTCTGTATCTCGAGTGTGGTTTCTTTGATTTCAGAAGGATCGAATTTGCCGACCCTGTCAAGTTCTATGAGTCCGCCGCCTCTGAGATATGCGGAGTAGACTTCGGTTTCAACCATGTTTCCGCCCTTGTCGCTGGCTTTTCTTGTCTTTGTAAGTAGATCTCTGTCGCCTCTGTAAGGGAAGAGAGATACGAGCGGGGCGATTCTTACGGGAGACGTTCTTTTTCTGTTGTCACCGGTTACTGCGATCATAAAGCCGAAGAGGTCGTCGTCGATGTAGTTCAGCGGATCTCCGAGTGTAGTTTCGACTTCTCCGTCTACGGGAGTGGAGAGGGCCTCGCCGATTTCTGCAAATCTCTCTCTCAGGCCGTGGCGCTGACATTGTCCGGAAACGTAGTTGAAAGCGGATCCGTCGGGAGCGACGATCTTTTTTGCGGTCTGAATGTTGCCTTCTGTGAATCCTGCGTTGGGGTTACCCATAGTGACTTTGGATATCGAACCCCAGGAGAGACATTTAATCTGCAATCTTTTCACCTCCATTCTGTGAGGATGCATAATGTCTTGAAAGGTATTTGTTCACGGCGAAGATTACAAGAAGTGCTTTGGGCTTCTTCCAGCTTTCCTCATTGAGGATCCTTATGAACTCTTCGGGAATTCTGATTTTCCAATCCTCTTTTGCGTACTTGAATTCAAGATCGGCAAGGGTGAGCAAGAGATCCTCCAGAGAGCGGCTGTTGCGTAAAGAGTATAGATCGCCGAAGCTCTGGGCTTCAAAGACCGCGTTGCCAATCACTTCTCCGGCCTTTTTTGAGAGATCGATTGTCATTTGATCCAAGCCATTCACTCCTTTCATGGTATTTGATGCAACTATCACCTCGTATATAGAATGGACAGGGTAATCGAAATCAAAGATGATCATCTGAAGCCTTTCTTCGAGTGGCTTGAAAGAGAGGATCATTCTGGATATCTCTTCACGTCTCGAAACGTCGGCAGAGGGGCTTCCGGGGATTACCAGACTGTCCATGAATTTCGAGAAGTCGCCACCCAGGGTCTCCACGTTTTCGAAAAAGGTTGTCAGCTCCTCCACTCTCTCGAATGAGTCGAAGTTGAGAAATGAGTTGTTTCTTCCAGTGTTCGAGACCTGCATAACTTTGAACGAGGAGCGGGGAATGAATCTGGTCTTCTCGAACAGGGTGTGAAGAGAAAGGAGAAGGGTTTCATAGGGTTCCTGAGGATAGAATCTCGCCTTGACCTTCAGATTTCTCCAGGAACCGGGTTCGTGGAGATCCTTCATCCAGAGAAATGTACTGTAGGTCGATTCAAGAGTATCGCTCTCCGGGAAGAGGTAAGTGATCACGTAGTCCTGCCCGTCCTTATAGGATGTGTAGAATAAGGCGAGACCGGCCATCATTCCAAGGAACTGGCAGTCAAGGCAGACTTCACCGCTTCCCGAGCCGAAGCTGAAGAAGCTCTGAAAGTTCTCGGCCTTCACCGATAGGGGATCTCCCAGCATCGAAAGTTTTTCAAGTGTTGAGACTCTAGAACCGCAAAGACTACATACTTTGCTTCCAATCTTGTTTTCCTCGAGGATCTTTGAGACTTTGTCCAGAACTGTGTACTGCTTTAGAAAGGGTCTGAGGTTTGGCACCCAGGGCTTGCCGTTCTTGTTGAGCATATCTTTGAGGGCGTTTTCGAAGATCGTCTTTTTGGGCGTCTGTGTCTCGAAAAGGTTTTCCGTGATAGTGCAGTTTGCGTCATATCTTTTTATCGCGACCGCTCCGGCCATTTGCCAGAAACTTCTTATATGAACTCTCATGTGACACCTCTTCCGGTTAAGAATTGTCTTCACAGTTTTCGCAGATGTTTCTTCCTTCCTGAATTGTGCAACCGCAGCAGTCGCAGAAGACTCCTTTGCACCAGCAGGTCGCGCAGGCGCTGCCTTCTAAATCAAATCCCTCATCTTCATCCAGGTAATCATCCCCGTAGAAATCTCTTTCGTCTTCCAAGATGGCTCACCTCCTTCAAGATTTATAATCACACTTTTGTGGAGCATCAGTTCTCAAATACATATTCACCGTCAATCTTAAGTAGTTTTGGTGGTTCAAAGGCGATGTTGACCTTACTTAGTAATTCGGATATTTTGTTCAGAGCGGACTGTAGTTCCTCGACGCCATCGTCTTGCGCGCAGAAGTTGGTGAATTTTACGATGATGCTGAAGTCTTCCTCTCGACGACTGATTTGAATCTGTCCTTCGGGAAGTATCTCTCCGTTTTCGAGAGAGTCGAGCAGTTTTTCTTTGAAGTAATCGACGACAATCCAGGGGGCTTTTGCGTAATATTTGTAGACTAGCTCTATGACATCACCTCCTTATGTTGACAGTCATGGCACGCAGTCTATGGTTAATAATCACACTTTTTTGTGAGATGGATTTGGAAGTTTCGTGGCTTTTTGGTGGAATGTTTTGGTGAAGAATTGTCTCGTCGGCCCAGATGGTATTTATAAAGAGAAGAACGCTGTTGTAAGTGATTCCACTTCCCCAAGCGGCACGATTTTCTTGAGGATAGGATCTGAATTCTCTAATAACAAATAGAATCAGGAGAGAGAAAGTCTTCGGGTAATTTAAGTATGGAACGGGGATCCAAATTTCGTTAGCTCGGGTGTTGCACATTACTTGCTCAGTTCTTCCTTTGTCTTCTTGTACTGCACAGCTATATGGCATGCAGCATCGAATATTTCCAGTCCTACGTTGACAATGAGCATGATTGCCTGTGCGATGTTTGTTGGATTGCGAGATGGTCTCAGCTCATTTGGTTTCACTGTTTCACCTCCCTTTCCCTCAGTTAGTTCGCACGTTCATGATATATAATCACACTTTTTAAATTATTACCGCAAAGACAGCTCAGAAGAGATTTAGCTGATTATCATGGCCGGGTTCTCTTGAGATCAGCGCGTTAAAAAGAATCGAATAGGTCTTGATTCCTATTCCTCTAATGTCTAGGATCTCTCTGAAACGAGTGACGTCTTCGCGTTTGTCCAGAAGTCTTTTTATGATCGAAGGCCTGAGAGTAAGGCATTTCAGTTCATATTCAGACATCGCCCTTAGCTGTTTTATCATCGATTCCTCGTTTTTCGAAGGGCTTTTATCCAGACAGAGAAGTATTTCTGCCTTTGAGCTTTCAAATACCTCTCTTGTTATGTTCTCCGATGTTTGAGGATCTATACCCCCCTTTCCTGCCCCGGCCAGAGGAAGGGCAACTCTTTCAAAATTGCTTTCTGTTATGATCTCTTCCGCACGCTTAAGAGAGGAACGTATCCAGGAGATTTTTGATGGCATCTTCCAGTCTTCTTTGACAAACAGGCTGATTATCCTTGGAAAAATATCTCCTCGGAATATCCAGGCCGAACCGGGCAAAGGACTTTCGCGGGAGCATCTCTCTCTGTAATTATCAAAATAGCTAGGAAATCTAAGTTTGAACTCAAGCGCCAATCCGGCACCCATAACTCCCTTTGTATTGACTGTGTTTGCTATTACGGGGACATTCTCTTCTTCAAATGCGGCAAATACGCTTTTCTGATATACAGTTATCATAAGCACAACCTTCAAAAGTAGTAGTTGCTTCCGCTATCGCGGAGCTGTCTGATGGAGACTCCGTTTATCTTTTCCGCATTTCTGTCTAGAATTATACATTCGATCCATTCCGGTTCGATCATGTCGGTCTTCACTAAGATCTCGGCACCAAGTCTTTTCTTGAGCAACCAGTTATCGTAGAAGTTTCTTGCTGAAAGCACCACTTCAATATTTATCTTCTTGAGAGCGGCTTCGCTCAGAACATAGATCTCGGCATCACTGCAGGCGGCGATTCTGTCAGATACCAGGCAGTCATAGTGAGTTACTAGATCGCTATTCAGTCTTAGAATCGCGAAATCTCTCTTTTCTTTCTGGTAGCGGAAGGTCATCGCATTCCTGGTATTAAAGAACAGCGGTACATATTCATGTAGGGACTTTCTTTCTCTGATCGTTTGAACGGTCTGATCGGAGTAATCATCGTATGGTATCTCCAGAGTCTCTACTGCCATCTTGCTCATTACTCCGTGTTCTAGTATCGAAGGAATATTCTTTACTGGCGAAAGATAGTAGAGATGCTTCACTCCGAACGCCTGTAAGGGATTACTGCTCGTAACCATTATCTCACCTCCCTTTCAGGTTTATAATCACACTTTTTACGAGGCTTTGGATTCTCAAATGGAAAGCGTATAATATCGTTGAAACTGAATTACTAATTCTTTGCAGTTGGCTGTTTTGGAGGATTTATGGTTAAGAAAATCACTTATTCCTTGCAGCAGGTCTTCGCCGGTCTAGAACTTCTGATAAAAGAGGACTACAGACTGTTGTTCGAGAAGTTTTCTCCGGAGTTTGAACTGATCGAAACGCTCGAGGAGCCTCCCGGTTCTGCTCTAGCGGAGTTCTCGTTTACATTCGAAGAAGAACGTTATTCTGTAAAGTTCAAGGCTCTATATCCCGATCAAGAAGGTGCCTTTTCCTATCTTTCGAAAAAGTATTCCACACCACTCATTTTGCTTGAAAAGAGGGGGCTTTCGTCTGATTACCTCGATCTCGAGAACTTCTGGGTAGTGCCAGGGTATTACTTGAGAATGGCCTTTGTGTGCTTGCAGGCTTTGAGAGAACTGCAGTCAAAAAACGGTATGGAACGTGTAGATACCGTCCTCGAAACGGCCGAAACTCTTCTTAACAGAACGGTTGTTGGAACCGAGATTCTCAAGCAATACGACAAAGGTGACATTGAGGAAGAACTCGAGATGAAGAAGCCGAAGTATTTGAAGGTCCCTGCTCTCTTTGAGCTACCTTCTTCAAACGGGCTTTTGCAGATATCCGAGCTGAGAAAGGCGGTCATACCCGGAGACAAGGTAAAGGAGTCGCTAAGGTTGCCTCATTTCTCCCATCTAGGGAAGCTGGATCTTCTCGAGACTCCTGAATCCGTGAGAATCGGAATGAATCTCTTCCTTGCGAACGGCGCCCGTTATAATGCTTCGAATCTTGAGATAGAAAGCAGTGGCGAAGATTCCGAAGCCCTTCTTAGCCCTTCTACGTGTGCTGTTCCTTTCATGGCATACTCGGATGGCGTCAGGGTTACTATGGGAGGCAAGAATCTGAAGCAGGCAGTAAAGGTCGCTTCCAGCGAAAAGCCAATAATTCGGACTCCCATTGATGAGGAAGTTGATCTTGACTACGGTGTCAATGCCCTAGCCGGATATGCGTTGTTCAACGGCTTGAACTTCGAAGATGGAATAGTCTGTTCTGAAGGGTTTGCAACGAAAATGTGCATCGTAGAGAAAAAGTCAATTGAAATCGTTGATTCGGTTCCTGTATTGCTAAATGCGAGGGTCAGTGTTAAGAACAGGTCTACGATAGAGCTTTCCAGTGAGGAAGGTTCGATAAGGGTTGTATACAACTTCAGAACTAAAGGTTCGATTGTCAATAAAGGTGACTGGCTGATAAGAAGAAATGTCTTTTTTGGTGGAAACGATAATCCCACTAAGTCGTATTCAAAGAATATCTACTATGACCTTTCATATCCAGGAGAGATTCTGAAGAATCCAGAAGAGGAAATGGTCTCGTTCATTATGAGAACTATACCAACCGCCAGGAAGATAAAGAAGGGGGAAAAATTAGTAGACAACTTGAACGAGAGCGTCGTCTCCGTAAGTCTTCCCTTGACTATCACAAAGCCGCTCGAAATTGGTGACAAGATTACTGGAAGACATGGAAACAAGGGCACTATATCGAAGATCGTTTCCGACAGAGAAATGCCGCATGTTGAGATAGATGGTCAACGCAGACCTCTGGACATTATTCTGAGTCCCTTCGGGGTTATAACCAGAATGAATCTAGGTCAGCTACTAGAGACGCACAAATCACTTGAAGGTGAATATGTCGATAGACCTTTTAAGAATCTGGATCTCGCTTCCAGGGTCGCTGAAGGAAAAGACATACCACAGCTGAAGAAGAGACTCTTTTTTGCAGATGGAACTTCGTTTGAGGCTGCAGTTGGTTATCAGTATTTTGTTAGGCTAGATCACTGCGTAAGGGACAAACTCCATGTAGTAGATCTTGCGGAGACCTCCGAGATTACGGGACAGCCAGTGAAAGGAAAGCGGAGAGAGGGCGGACAGAGAATCGGCGAAATGGAGTTTTGGACTCTCTTCGACAACAATGCGCTTGAGACCGTTGGGAGGTTTTCTCAAACTAACATCAGCGACGCTTCAGAGTTCAGAAAGCGCTATTTCGATACCTTCAGGCTTCTTATGAACTACTACAGAGATTTCGATGTTGAAATCAAGGACGACCCGTTGAGAATAATTGTTAAGGAGACTTCAAATGACTTCCTGGAGAAAGTCGCGAGCGACGAAATCATGAGCGAGTTCTTCAAGCAAATAAAAGGAAGGGCGAAAGACAGGAAAGAGAGAAGATTCCTGCTATCGAAATCGGGATACTTGAGAAAGTACATGCTTGGAAGACGGATACATTTTTCCGGCAGAACCGTGATCACACCGGTGACAGACATAGACATAGACCATGTTTATCTTCCCTACGAATTTGCAAAACTTTGGCTTCCTCTGAAAGAGGATTCTAAAGAAGGGATTAAGATTGCTAATGATCTGGCGAAGGAGAGTAATCTCTATGTGCTTCTCAACAGACAGCCCTCTCTACACAGACACAGTATTTCCTCTGCTAGGCCGATTTTCTGGGAGAACAAGACAATAGGATTGCCAATTATGTTGTGCGATGGATTCGGCGCCGATTTCGATGGCGACTCCATGGCTGTTTACCTGCCCGTAGATCAGGATGACGATCTGAAGAGAGAGCTGAAATCTATGCTTCCCTCCAACAACCC
>NZ_JFHJ01000571.1:0-5641 GCF_003666285.1 Mesotoga sp. HF07.pep.5.2.highcov
TGTTCCTTGAAATCTCCCTTCTCATGAATTCGGCTGCCTCATGGAGTACATGCTCAAGCAAGCTATCCCAGAGAAAGATCTTCAGAAAGTCTGCGCGATCGAGCGGGTACTCGTAAAGTTCTCGTCCGGAAGTTATGACGAACGGGAAGACTCTGCCAACCGAATGGAGTTTTTTCGACAGGAGACGGCTCTCGAAGCGAACCCCGTCTATCGTAACTTCGTCGCCGGTAACACAGTCGACGAAGCAGGTCCTGTAGATTGCCTTTGGGTTTGCAGTCCCACGGGCTTTCTCGACGAGCTCTTTGAAAGCAGCCTCTTCCTCAGAACCGGCTCTGATCCGCAGGCTTTCACCAAGCGAAGCCTCATCTATTTCGAAAGGTATGCCTTTCAAGACTGAAATGTTTTTCTCGCGTTCTATCATGAACCGACCGAATCGGAAACCGGTTCAAAGTATCTAGCGAGAGTTGAATTCATTTCCGGCCTCCAGCATTGCGAGATAGTTTTTCACCGGGATGTAGTTGGCGACGGTGTTGCCCGTGCCCAAAGCATACCCGCCTCCCGGAGCACATTGTTCGAGAGTCTCGAGTGTCCGACTCCTGACTTGCTCGACGGAGGCATGGCATAGAAAATCGACATCTATTCCTCCGAGGATCGAAATTCTCTTGCCCCATCTTCTCTTCACTTCGGGAACAAGCATTATCTGGTCTTCAAAAGAGTGTTTTGCATCGACTCCGGCGTCTATGATATCGTCCATCACAGTGGTTAAGTTTCCGCAACTATGAAGAACAAAAGGTTTACCGTTCGCATGTACCACACTCGCTATCTCTTTGTACCAGGGGAAGACCAGTCTTCTGAGATGTCTCGGAGAGAAGATGGTCGATGTCTTGTATCCGAGATCGTCTCCAAAACAGTAGGCGCCTACACATTCCATCGAAGAGATTATCTTCGCGGCTCCGACCAGAACATTGCCGATCTTTTCGTTGAGAGTGTTGACCAGCTCGGGATCCTCGTAAACGGCCATAGAGAGATTCTCGACACCCATCAGGAAGCTGGAGTGCTCAAATGGGCCACCGGAAGCCCCTCCAACTACTTTCATTCCTTCCGGAAGGTGGTCTCCCAGCTTACGGAAAAGGTCGAAATCAACAGCTTCCTCTGGCTTCGGCCAGTCCGCTTCCTGGAGGTCTTTCAGGGTCTTAATCGGCCCACCCTTTTCGTTCATCCACTTCCTGCTTTCTCTCCTGTAAGTGGCCGTGTCCTCACCATGGATGTAATCGGGAGTGGGAAAGCGGGGAGCCTGATAGAAGGGAACATAGTCATATCCCATTTCATCGTAGAAACCGACCAGCTGGTCGAAGTACCTGTCGGGATCTTCTTCTACTTTGGCCAGTTTGTAGCCCATCACTTCTTCCATTATCTCATCGTCGGCAAAGAGCTCAAAGAAAGGAACTCTGCAAGGTTCTCCGTTACGCCTGAAGACGTCCAGAATCACTGAAAAATCGGGTGCCGGTTTCAACTAGATCCCCCCATTTTTTCCAAAGGCTCAAAACTTCTGAAGCTCCGATCAGATTCAAGTGTATCGGGTGTTCATCAAAAGCATTCTAGCATCAATCCATATCTCAAATAAAGCCTCGACGAATGCGTACCTGCAGTTGCGGAAAAAATAAGGGCTCGAAACAAGGCTTGAAAATCGGGCCTGTCGGTACTGTTATAATCATCATGAGATGAGTCTGATGTCCCGCATTCAACTCTCTTAATGCCTCGAGGTGAAGCCAGGTGAGACTTATTACTAAAAAGATTTTTCTAGAGTACGATTACTGCCCTGTCAGGGGATGGATCGAGAGGAATGAGCTCCGGGAATTCAGGCCGACCATAGCAGAGGATTTCAGGATGAAAGAAGGCCTTGATGTCGGCAGAAGGGCGAGAAGTCTCTTTCCTGAAGGCATTCTGATAGAGGAACTGGATCCGTTTGAGGCCACCTTTATAACCGAACGGATTATCGGCGATAGGGAATCCGTAACTCTTTTTGAGCCTGCCTTTATCAGCGGCGATTTCGTCTCAAGGGCCGATGTTGTGATAAAAGAGGGCGAGTTACTGGATGTCTTCGAGGTCAAGTCCAGCCTTGCCGGTTCATCGAACACAAAGGACTACATAAGGGATCTTTCTTACACGGTATCTGTCATAGAAAGCTTGGGTCACAGAGTCAATAGAACCTGCTTGATAATGGTCTCAAGGATGTATCGCAAGGGCGACGAGGACCGGAAGCTCTTTGAGATCATAGATGTTACGGACGAGGTCTCGGCTCAGAAAAGTGAGATAAAGGCAAAACTCGAACCTGCCTCAGTTATCCTGACTTCAACATTGATTCCTTCCGGTTCGCTGGGATACAAATGCAGGGACTGCGAGCATCTTAGAAGATGCTTCGGCCTGGAAAGAAAACTTAGCATCTTTGAGCTTCCCAGACTGGGTGCCGACAAGACAGACGCTTTGATCGAAAGGGGATACTTCTATCTAGAAGAGCTTCCGCAAGAGGCACTCGGCGACAAACCCCTTTTGCAGAGGGTCTTTCGCGGAGCTAAAGAAGGAAGGATTGTGTTTGACGAACCAGAAGAACTGCGAGAAAAGCTGAACAGTTTCAAGTATCCAATAGGTTATCTCGATTTCGAGACCGCCGCCTCAGTTATCCCCCTGTACGATGGACTGGCTCCCTACGAGGGTATTCCTTATCAGTATTCACTGCACATTCGAAGGGAAGTCTCGGGCGTCCTGGAACACAGGGAGTTTCTCTTCGACAATCCTTCGAGGGATGAGAGTCTTCTGCTAGCCGAAAGACTGGTTGAAGACCTCAAGGACTGCAGAACACTTATGGCACACCATGCTTCCGTCGAGAGGAATATTCTGAGATGGCTGTCTAACAGATACAAAGATTTTCCGGAGCTTTCAGAACAGCTCATATCCTTCTCGGAGATATTTGTAGATTCAGAACTCCTTGTGAAAAACCATATATATCATCCCGACTTCGGCGGAAGCTTCTCGATCAAAAGGCTTCTTCCTGCACTAGTGGAAGGTGTTGGTTATGAGGGACTGTTTATACACAACGGTGACGATGCCAGATATGTTTTCGTGAACATGGCTCTTGGAAATTACAGAGAGTCAGAGATAGAAAAAATAAGAAGAGATATGCTTGAGTACTGCAAGATGGATACACTGGCGATGGTGGAGATTCACAGGTTTCTCTGCGATCTTTCATCGGAGTAAGGATAGTGCAAATGGATAAAAGAGTAATCGGCAGACGACTTAATCGAATTCTTTTCAAAGTAGAATAGTATGGTCATCAAATTAGGTTATTATGAATCATGCACACTTTAGGCATCGAGAGGATGTGACGACATAGAAGTCTTCAAGATAAAGAATCATGAAACATCGCTTCCGCTAATTCAGGGAGGAATGGCCGTAGGAATATCTCTGGACAACCTGGCCGCTTCCGTTGCTAATGAAGGTGGAATAGGGGTCATTGGAACGGCAGGTATAGGTATGACGGTTGAAGGTTACAGAAGCAACTTCAGGCAGGCAAGCATCGATGGCCTCAGGAATACCATAAGAAGGGCAAGGGAGAAGACAAAAGGGGTTTTGGGAGTCAACATAATGGTGGCCCTCACAAACTACGCAGAGATGGTGGCAACGGCCGTGAAGGAGAAGATAGACGTGATCGTCTCAGGCGCAGGACTGCCTCTAGATCTTCCCTCTTATCTCGAAGAAGGATCGGAGACGGCTATCATTCCTGTGGTCTCATCTCTGAAATCCGCGACCGTAATATTCAAGAGATGGTTTGGCAGGTACAGATACGTCCCCGACGGCTTCGTTGTGGAGGGACCTAAGGCGGGCGGTCACCTCGGATACAGAGTCGAGGAGATTTTTTCCGAAGAGAGTTCGCTGGAGAAGACGTTACCTGAAATTAGAAGGTTTGTTGAAAGAGTAAAACTTGATACCGGGAAGAATATACATGTGATAGCTGCCGGGGGCATATTTGACAGGGATGATGTCGAGAGAGTCTTCAAGCTGGGAGCTTCTGCTGTTCAAGTGGGAACGGCCTTCGTTGCCACGGAAGAGTGCGATGCAGACTACAGGTTCAAGCAGGCATTTGTCGATGCGCGCAGCGAAGATGTCACGATAATCAAGAGTCCTGTGGGAATGCCAGGAAGAGCAATCAGGAACAAGTTTATAGAAGATGTCGAAAATGGTAAAAGAAAGCCCTTCAAGTGCGCCTATCAATGCATAAAGACATGTAATTATAGGGAAGCGCCTTACTGCATTGCGGAGGCACTATTGAATGCCTGCAAGGGAGATCTCGAAAACGGGTTTGCCTTTTGCGGAAGCGAGGTACACAGAATAAGCGGTATCACTACCGTGAAAAAGGTAATAGATAGACTCTTTGGAGAAAAGTGCTGAAGTAATCTTTTTCATTGCGCTTTTCAATACTAGCTCTTTGAACATATAAGACCTGCGGGAGGTTGAAGATGGAAAGTCTGGAGAAGATAAGGAACGCGATAATCGAGACAATGCCGGCAGAGGCAAAGGTAGCCACTGAAGAGGCTCTTGCGGAAGGACTCAGCGCGAAGGAAATCCTTGATGGTGCGCTTATCCCGGGCATGGACGAAGTCGGGAAGCTCTTCAGGGAGGGCGAGTATTTCGTTCCCGAGGTCCTTGTTGCCGCCAAAGCGATGAACCAGTGTATGGACCTTATCGAACCGCTTCTTGTAAGCGGAGGGGTCAAGAAGATCGGGAAGGTAGTCGCAGGTACCATAGAAGGAGATCTCCATGATATTGGAAAGAACCTCGTCTGCATGATGCTCAAGGGAGCGGGCTTCGAGATAATAGATTTAGGAGTCGATGTGAAGCCCGAAGAGTTCGTTGAGGCAGCCAAGGGTGCGAAGCCCGATATTCTTGTGATTTCAGCCCTGTTGACAACCACCATGCTGAATATGCCCAGAGTGATTGAAGAACTTAAGAAGGCAGGAATTCGTGACAATGTGAAGGTCTTGATAGGCGGGGCACCTGTCAGCCAGACCTATGCCGAGGAGATCGGGGCAGACGGCTATTCTCCAGATAGCTCGGCAGCGGTCGAACTGGCAAGAAGACTCGTTTCTTGAGTGATTCAGTGGTTTCTTCTCTTGATGAGGATCGAAAGCTAACTGCTGGAGAAGACGAAGAAAAGGAATTATTTCCCGCTTCCATCTCTTTCAAGCTTTATTGCCTGTTTTGATGGCAGCTAGATGAATTGTTATAATATTTAGGTATTCATTCGTTTATTTGTTTTGTATGGTTTTTATTTGATGGCGGATAGACCGTCTCGTTACGGATGGAGGGTTAAGTATGCTTATCGCCCTGATAATTCTGTCGATAGTTACACTGATCTCCTTTCTCTTCGCGATTGCATCAGTTAGAAGATTATCCCGGAGCATCAAGAAGAACCAGGAGCTACAGTTCAGCCTTAAGGATCTCGAAAGGGATGTCTCGGATAGAGATGAGAAGCTCGAGTGGCTGACTTCTGCGAAGGAGGAACTTGAATCAACTTTCAAAGCGATTTCCTCGGACGTTTTGAATTCCAGTACTGAAAACTTCATTCGACAGGCAAACGACAAGT
>NZ_JFHJ01000033.1:0-3555 GCF_003666285.1 Mesotoga sp. HF07.pep.5.2.highcov
CGCCTAATATGGAGAACGAACAATGAAGAACTAGAGACTCAAGGAATACGGATTTCTCTGATCTGCTTGAAGGAAACCTTTAGGCATCCCTTTTCAGTTCTGGCAAGCACACCTAAATCTATACTTCATAGCTCATAGTTATAGTAGACAGTCTTAGGGTTTGCAACGCTTTCTATGCCCTGGTTTTCTATTCCTTTCTTATATGCATTTCTAATTCGAAGAAAACTTGGAATCTTTGCGAATCCCTTCCTTCCAGCCACAGACTTGATTTCACACTTGCGGATGAATGTCTGAAAATCGACTGGATATGGGAATACTTTTGAGACAAGTATACCTTCGTCCTCGAAATTCTTCTCTCTCTTGTGCAATGCATTTACGAAAGCATTCGCCATCCATCTATCAAGTTCTTTCAATTGCTCTATGTTATCTACTAGCGGAAAATAACTCATTAAACCTCTGAACCTGAGTCGACCGGAATGTCCGAGCTGATATCTACGTAAAGCCAATTCTGTTGCATCACCATACAGGTACCTACGAACTTGAAGTACTGAGCTGATAAAAGCCTTATCATATTCACCTAAAACTGTTGAGACCTTCACAGCTTTCAAGGGCTGAATCAGATTGGAATAGATCAAATAGCTAATTTGCCTTTTTATCTTGTCTACGACATTATAACTAAACGATATGCTATTACTTGAAATATTGTGTCCTAGAAAGCTCACCGTTTTCTTTTTCCCTACAACTTCATTTGCTACACTGTTGCATATAATACTTATTCCTGGTGACTTATTAGCGTTTATTTGTACACCGGAATCCTTTGAGAAATCATAAAGAACGTTCACAGCATTGCAGACTTTTGTGTAATCTTTTGACCATACTATAAGGTCATCAGCATATCGTGCAAATCTGACACCTATTTCTTCCAGTTGTCTATCAAGACTCCAACATGAAACATTCGCTAGGAAAAGGGAAATCGATGTTCCTTGTGGAATGCCCTTTCCAGAACGATTACTAATGAAGGCATCGATAACGTGTTTCTCGACCTCGCTTACATTAAAGGCGCCATCATCCAGCTGCACAAAAAGATAGTCGTGAAGAATCGAATCAAAAAAGGAGCTAAAGTCATATTCGGCAACGAAGACGCGTCTTTCATTCGATAAATAGGAATATAAATCTTGAATTGCAAAGTGCGCATTTCTGTCATTTCTGTATGCATAAGAGTATGAACTAAATCTCTGCCTATTCTTTCTAATTAGTTTTCGGTAAATCAAAGTTGAAACAGCTGCATCAGGAAGCTGATAGCTCATTACTACCCTAAAAGTTCCATTGCTTTTGGGGATATGTTTGAGAAAAGGAGCTTCTGGTTCATACGTACCTCGAACGAGTTTTCGAGAAATCGAGTGCGCAATTTGCTTCAAATGTTTTATCACATAGAACGGATTGTACCTTCCGCTGTTACTCCATTCTTCTGGTTCTTTAACCTCTTTGGCAGACGACATCCCATTTCTTATTCTTCGAGCACAATTGCGCTGAAGATAATTATGATAGTCATGAAATTCAGAGATTTTCACTTCACAGAGTTTCCGCAGTTCCTCATAGAGTTCTTGTTCCAATTCAAACCTCCAAAAATGATCGAATCTGAAAACCAGATTCGATCATCTCCATGGGCACGCCCTGCCAAAAATAAGTTTTCAATTGTGCATCAGTCTTGAAACATCTGCACGCCAGACCAGCTCGTTGGAGCCCGAAAAAGGGGTACCCACTCGTTCCCTAAGAACTTTATTCAATCTTAGCACAGAATAAGCTTGAAGCAAATGTTGTTCCAAGAACAATTCGTTTTTTGCAGTAATTTGATTTTAGTTTCTTTCGGGACATACTCGATTATCTGCGTATCCGAAACGGTAATCTTCATTCACTAGGAGCAACCTATTGTTAACGGTTCTCCGTTCTCTGAGAAGGGTAAAAGGAGCATAAGAGTTAGTAGGTCTAGGATGTCAGAGAAACGATGTATAGGTGAGGAATACAGAGAATCGGCAAGGTGTTTTGCTATAATCTGAAGTAAAGCTTGACGTGATGCAAAAATGGGTACAGACATTAGAAGACTTGTCAGTCCCCATTTTTGCGAACATTTCCGCAGTTAGAGGTGATGATGATGCCGAGGTCTGCTCGGGTTGTATTCGAAGGTGTTGTTCATCACATTACTCAGAGAGGTAATTACAGGCAAAACATATTTGAGGATTCTGCCGACAGGAAGAAGTACATTGAGTTCGTCAGCGAGTATTCTAGAAAGTATCAGATGAAGATCTACGCTTACTGTCTTATGACCAACCATGTTCATTTCCTAGCGGCTCCCCTAAGAAGAGATTCCCTGGCAATGACTTTCAAGTATGCTAATATGAGGTACTCAAGCTACTTCAATAAGAAGAACCGGAGATCGGGTCATCTCTGGCAGGGAAGGTTTTATTCCTGTCCATTACATCATGATCACGCCCTTGAAGCGTTGAGGTATGTTGAGAGAAATCCCGTTCGTGCAAAGATGGTTCGGTTTCCCTGGGAATACGAATGGTCGAGTGCGAGAGAACATGTGGGATTTATTGAGGAGATAGGCATTTCCGGTGAAGGCGAGGGCACTGAATCTGAGCACAAAACTCCGGAATCAGTCAGTGACCAATCTATTACCCAGAGTTCGCCGATTCATGAAGCGGAGAAGGTTTCTGATGAAGATACTTCAATTACTCGGACCTCAGCATCATCTTCTAGAATTATTGAGCTTTCTCCGCTGCAGGAACTCGATCTTAACTGGAGTCCCGAAGGCTGGAGAGAGTTTCTCGGCTTCCCCGATGAAGATGATTTTCTAAAAAGGATCAGGAGCAACACTTTCTCTGGGAGACCTTTGTTTGGAGATAATAACACTTCTGAACTGAAGGAGGAGCTTGGTCTTTCAATAACAAGAAGACAAAGAGGCAGGCCAAGGAAGGGGAAGCCTTAGGAGCGTTCTTCGACGCTACGTGTCCTGGTTCTTGGTAAAAAAGAAGATGTAAAGGGGCAGAGGTAAGAGGTTTGAAGAGCGAAAAGATCTTGTCTTCAATCCTCCTTGTTAGCACCAGTAACCTTTGTTTAGTGAGAGAAGAGAAACGAAGAAACGGATGAGAAAGAATGAGATCCCGTGCAGACCCCCCAAACAGGAGCATTTTGGGGCAGGCTCTACGGGATGACAGCATGGGGGAATTAGTGGATGACAGCCCTTTCTGTCATCCTGCTGAGCTTCCGGCCAGGATCTCTGTCCCTCGCGAAAAATGAGGACGGCTCTTTCCAGCGTCCAGCGGGTTCATGTTCTTAAGCGTGCAGCGGCTCTTGGATCGGGATGCTGAAATAAGTTCAGACGGAAAGAGCAGGGTATCGATTGCTGGGTATGGGGTCTCGTGAAGAGAAACGGCAATCAATTCAGGTTTCAATGCAACTGAGGAAGTTATCCCGACAGCGGCTTTTTGAAGTTCCCCACTTTGTCATCCCGAACTTGTTTCGGGATCTTGGTGTTAATCTTATCCAAGGACG
>NZ_JFHJ01000635.1:0-5123 GCF_003666285.1 Mesotoga sp. HF07.pep.5.2.highcov
GGTTGTGGAAAGCGTTGATGACATGCAGAAAGCGGTTTCACGTATTCACGAGAGATTTGAACAGGCCGCTCTCGTCGAGAGATTCATTGAAGGAAGGGAGTTCACAGTTGGGATTGTTGGCAATGAAGTTCTTCCAATCATGGAGATAGATTTCTCGTCACTGCCAGATCACCTTGAAACCTTCTATTCCTACAGGGTGAAACAGTTCCACGGTGACGAGACGAATTACATCTGTCCCGCGAAGATCTCGCGGAGAGAGGAAAAGGTTGTAAGCGAGTTTTCGATGAGAGTCTTCCAGGTGCTCGATCTAAAGGACTATTGTCGTATCGATTTGAAGATCGACGACGAAGGTAATATCTACTTCCTGGAGGTCAATTCCCTTCCTCTCCTTGTTCCGGACTACTCCGATATCGTTAAGATGGCCGAGACCAGAGGGTGGAGCTACGAAGATCTCATTAAGAGGATCGTCGCTTCAGCAATCCGTAGATACGGACTCGGGGAATGAGATGGAAGAATATGAAGAGATCCTAGATAACACAAGGCAGATCCCGGTGATCGACACACATGAACACCTGGTCCAATCGGAAGATTTGCTCCAGGGGCGCGACGATGTTCTTCAAGAGTTTCTCATACACTATATGAGCTCCGACCTGATCTCTTCGGGGCTCGACCCGGAGGTTCTGGCGATAGCTAGAGATAGCGAGAGAGATCTCGTCCACCGATGGAAGCTAATTGAAGATTACTGGGAGTTCTGCAGGCACACCGGTTACGGCAGGGCGCTCGATGATTCGGTAAGAGAGATATACGGGATCGACGGAATAAGGGGTTCAACAATAGAGGAGCTAGGAAAGAAGTTCGGGGAGGCAAACAGACCGGGACACTTGAAAGAGATCCTGAAGGATTTATGTAACATAGAACTCGCGATAATTGATCCATGGACCGGCCGATTCGAGTGTGACAGGAGCCTTTTCAGAAGGGTCTGGCAGCCACAAAACTACATAATTCCTATGCCTCCGGAATTCGATATAGTTGGTTGGCTGGAGGAGACCTATGCCGTAGAAATCAGATCGCTCAAAGACTGGCTCGAGGTCTTCGAATTGGAGTTAGACGAGAATATTTCGAACGGCATCGTCGGTCTGAAGAGCGTTCTGGCCTATCACAGGCCGATTAGATTCGAAGAAGTAAGTCTAGACGATGCTGCAACTGCGTTTCGTAAGGCTCTTGAAGAAAGGGGAAGAAGAAGTCCCGATCGTAACAGAGACCTCTTGATTCCCGAAATAGTGCAGGATTATGTGATGCATCACATACTTTCAGCGGCAAATGAACGGGGTATTTTCATTCAGTTTCACACCGGGCTTCTCGAAGGCAATCGTGGAATACTGAGCAATTCTAATCCCGAACTACTGGAAAATCTCTTTTCAAAATATCCGCGCGTGAAATTTGATCTCTTTCACATAGGATATCCTTACTGGGGAGTGACTGCGGCCCTTGCCAAGACCTATCCAAACGTCTTCATCGACATGTGCTGGTCTCACATCATATCGCCTGTTTCTGCACGGAACGCTTTGAGCAATTTTCTGGACTCGGTGCCGTTCAACAAGATATCCGGTTTTGGCGGGGACTATGCAATCGTTGACGCGATCTACGGACATTTAAAGATCGCGAGAGAAAACATCGCCCGGGTTCTTGCGGAGAAGATAGGAGATAGAATTCTTACTGTTTCACAGGCGGTAAGAATCGCGGAACGGCTTCTCCATGACAATCCGAAAGAAATCCTCCTTAACAGTCTATGATCTGTGAAGAAATCTCAGAGAGGACGGTTTTGGAGAATAAGAAGGTGGAGATCACTTGACACATGAGGAGAGGTACAACCTGGCTCTGGAGATTTCCGGGAGGCTTTCGAGAGAGATGAAGGATAATCTGATTTGCTTCTGCCTGTATGGTTCCACCTCAAGAGGGACCGATACTCACTGGTCCGACCTAGAAATGCTTATGATAACAAGGGAAGAGGTTCCCAAGAAAGCCTTTCTGGAAGGCTTGGTCCCGATCACTACAAATTCGATAACTGAAAAGAAACTCTGCGGAATACTCGAGGAACCGGGAGTTGAATGGCCATTCTATGCTGGACTCGTAAAGAACCTTGTCGTACTGGAGGGCGATGCATCGAAGCCCGAGCAGTATTATGATCTCGCTTGCCGTGTTCCTGAAGTGAAGTTCAGGAGGGCTTTGAAGGAGAATCTCTCGGAGCTCGTATTCGAGTCGTGCGGGAGAATCTTCTCCTGCATCGCAAGGAAGAGATACGAGGATATTTACTGCGCAGTGATAGAGACCCTGCTAGAAATGAAAACCGCTCTTTGCCTTCTGAACTGTACTCACGTTAACCATGACTACTTCGAAGGGCTGCAGGAGAGTTTCAAGTTTAGAAAGTTACCAGAACGATATCCCGTCCTGGCAACCAGATTATGGAGGAGCAGAAGTCCATTCGACATTGTGAACTACTCGAGAGATCTCTTTAAAAACTATCTCTCTCTCTTGAGAGAAGAACACCTTCTTCAGACATGACAGAGTCTACTTTCGAACATGACGACTGATTGTATGAAACCCCCCACGGTTTACGGCACGTAACCGGTATCTGTGACCCACAAGCTGATGTTGTCGAACATGACGTACGAATAGTTGTAATTACTGGTGGACATTCTGACCCCATTTGTTCCAGAGGGAACCGGTGTGAAAGAAAAACTCCTCTTGAACGTCCCATCTACATATACTGCCGCGCCACCCGTTGACATATTGAAGACCACTTTGACTCTATACCAGATTCCCGGACCAATATCCATTACTCTTTCCGAGTGATAGGAGCCGCCCTCTTGTGTCCAGCAGACGATGGCTCTCTTTCCATCAAGATAGCCTATTCCTGTATACGCTAGCGAGTTGTTAGGACCGATCCAGCCCCACCTTGGAATCGATGTTGAGGCTAGTCTGACATCGTATTCCAGATAGCCTAGTTTGAATGGATCTACCTTTGGAGTGTATACGACGCTGTAACCGTTCCCGCCGTAGAAAGCGATTACCTTTCCATGGCCGGCGATCTCTGTGATTATGGGGTTTGTAACGCTGCCGTACTCCTGGTAATACCACGGTCCAAATGAGCCGACGATTGAACCTGCAGAATATGATTCGAAAGTCTCGGCAAAGGCTTGCGTCGGTGCAGTGCGGAAACGCCATACCGGTCCGGTCGTTGAGGCTCCCTTGTTGTCCTTCGCCACTATCTGCCAGTAATAATAAGTAGAGCTGTTGAGAGAGCCGGTCGAATATGTTCTGGTGTTTGTATTTGTTTTAAAGCTCAGCGCCGCAGGAGAGAGACCGAAGTATACGTCGTACGTGACCGGATCGCCGTCTGGATCTCCTCCAAACCACGTTAGGGTCAAAGCGGCAGGCTGTGTCATTGCATTGTTTGCCGGCAAGGGTTTCCCGGGGACGTTGGGAGGATTATTGATGTGGCTCGCGTTGATATTTATCTCGACAGTCTGATCGGTTACCCCTCCGTTTCCATCGTTTGCCCTGATGGTCGCGTTTCTTGAGCCCGAATCGCTCAGTGCAGGAGAGTAAGTAAACGTACTACCGGTTACTGAGCCGACACCTGCTACCTTTGAAAAAGAGATCGCATCTCCGTCGGGATCGTACGCGAAGAGTGCCACATCGAGCGCGAGAGTCTTTCCGGCGGTGACATATTGCGGAGAGGGTATAGAGAGCTCCGGAACTCTGTTCTTGTTAGTCACGGTCACCTGGAAACTCGTCGTTGCAGTTGCGCCTTTCGAATCAATCGCCCTGAGTTTTACGTTATACACTGCAGCCTCTTCAAAATTCATTGCGGATTCTTCATAGGAAGGAGTGTATTCGTAGTTGTTGCCGCCGATTTCTCCCGGCCCTTCGGGTATATCGAAGGCAAGAGCATCCCCGTCGGGATCGCTGGCGTAAGTCGTTAGAAGTATCGTAAGAGTGGAACCCTCCTGTACTGTCTTGTCGGGAACAGTCAACCAGACCGGGGGATCGTTTGCCGGTGTTACGGTCACGTTGAAGTTCTCGCTTGCCGTTCCCCCCTTCCCGTCATTTGCAGTGATTGTGACGGCATAGACTGCCGACTCTTCGAAATCCGTAGAGGCTTCGCCTATTCCCGGGGAGTATGAGTAAACCCCTCCCGCGGAAATACTTCCTTTGCCCGATAAAGAGAAACTTAGAGAGTTGCCGTCGGGGTCGGACACGTGGTCGGAGAGAGTTATTTCGAGAGTTTCCGTTTCTTCCACGCTTCTGTCTCCTATCGGCAAGTTCCATACAGGGTCGTTGTTTTCCGGATTGCGAGGACATGCGGTAAGTAAGAGAATGAACAAGATACTTGAAAGCAGTACAAGACGGTTCCTTTTCATTACCATCTATAACACCTCCCCGAATTTGGCCGTTCTTAGGGTTTACGGAAGACTTCATTCTCTCTTCACAGTCTATTTCTCGAAAGGAATAAATCATCTTTCCGGCCAAAGACTCACCGATTAAGAAAAGGAGATGCGATTATTTCTAATGAGGATTTTAGATATCTCTATGCCTGTAATTTTGACGAATAATCTGGTGATGAAATAATTGAGGAATAAAATCTTCACACTGTGGACCATTGCTTTCCGATTCGGGGATTCGTAAATGGGCTGTTCATCTAACATAATGGTCTCTAAGGCTAGATTTTCGAACAAAGAGATCGAAAAATTGTGGATACATGAATGAAGATATGTTGCAAATTGAGAAAAATGACGGAACTGACAATCTGCAGCGATCAGATAATCGGGCTTCGATTCTCACCATCGCTCCTCATTACTGCTCATCATTACCTACATAATCTTCTCTGGAGATCTATCGTTCTGTTCCTTAGTTCCAGAATCAGCTAAAATTCTCGCGTCTCTTCAGTCCCGCCATCTCACTTATTCTCTCGATTTTTAACTAAGAACTAAGAATATGGACAGGTAGCGTCAAGACTAAGAACCGCTTTTCTCTCTTGCGAGATCCTACGCCCTACAACCCTAGACCCGGTTCTTCCTTCAAAGACACCCTCCGCCACTACGTGGCCCTCCTCCCTCAAG
>NZ_JFHJ01000364.1:0-2071 GCF_003666285.1 Mesotoga sp. HF07.pep.5.2.highcov
ATCTTATCTAGATCGAAGCCTACTATGGCCCCGTTTCTCTTTCTCACATTAAGCATCACGATACCTCCATAAATATGATAATGAAATATCCCCACAAATTGTGTCTAAAGTTGATTGTACCACAATATGTTGTTATTTCAAAAATAGACGCCCTATGATTATCTCAGTGGGGAAGTTTTGTTATTTTCTTGGGAAGTGATAGCGGTTGTCTAAGCACGAGTTCCTGAGAGACTTTCAGAATTCAAAGGAACTTAAGGTTTGACGAAAGTGAAATGTGTTAAATGTTGGGTTTCTTTATGAAACGGGTAACGCTATTTGTACCAATTCTATTTAACATCGCAACGAAGGCCTCGGCAGTTGCCAGTGCGTCACCTAATGCTCTATGTCTCGATTCAGGTATAATACCCAGTCTTGCCAAAAGAATGTCAAGGTTGTTTCTCCCATATCTGAAGACGGCCTTTGAGACTTCTATTGTGTCGATAAATTGGTTGCGAAGCTTACCCAGTCCACATTTATCACCATAGAAGTTGATAAAGGAAAGATCAAAAGGGGCGTTGTGAATTATTAGCGTTGCATCTCCAGCAAAAGAATAGAAGCCTCTGAGAACATCGCAAACTGTTGACTTGCCTTTCACGGTCAAGTTGCTTATTCCAGTAAGGGCAGTTATTGCTATTGGAATTATGCATTCGGGATCAATGAGAGAATCAAAGAAGTCATCTCTGCATAGTTCCCAGTTCTTCACACGAACGCCAGCCACCTCGATGAGTTTGGCTCCTCGGTATGGATTCATCCCGGTTGTCTCTGTGTCTATCACTACAAATTCCAAATGACTTCCCCCTCTTCTCATTCTATAACGAAAGGATCTCTTTCGGAAAGGATGTCAAGTTGGAAGTGCGAAGAAATCAGAAGATCCTTTACGCTTTCTTCCCAGTTTGTAGGCGGTCAATAGAGTATAATTTCTATGAGGTGATCCACAGTGGATGACAAAGTAAACCATTCCGAAGAGGAAATAACGGAACGCTATAGGAAGGCCCTTGAATCAGCGATTCAGAAAGCACCGATCAGATCGGGCGAGAGGCTTTATCTTACAGATCTCTGGGCCATTACCTCTATTCCCGAAGAAGTCATCGTAGAGACTCTGGGTTCTTCCGAAGTGAAGTTACCCGAAGGAGTATCATGCATTGTTGACGATAGAAGGAAAAAGAAGAGGATAATATATGGGAAACGGGAGCCAAACGAAAAGGGTAGCAATCCTAAGCAGTCCAGAATACAAAAAGTGCAGGGAGAAGATCAGTGAGGGGCTAGATCTGATCGGTTTCGACGAGACTCTCCGGGGAAAGAAGGTTCTTCTAAAAGTCAATCTTCTATCGGCAAGATCACCGGAAAGTTGTGTAACCACGAACCCTTTGTTTGTTAGAGCAGTTGCAGAATTATTTCTTGGAAGAGGAGCGGAGGTGAGCGTTGGGGATTCTCCCGCTAGCGTAAGCACTTCTGTTGCGGGATATGCTTCTGGAATCTCACAAGTGTGCAAGGAGTTGGGAATACCTCTGCTGGATTTTGATGACCCCGTTCAAATCGTCTTTGACGAAGGAACGTACAGGAGTTTCCTTATTTCTAAACCAGTTCTTGAAACTGATCTCCTGATAAATCTCCCTAAGCTCAAGACTCATGCACTAACTCGGGTTACACTAGGGGTGAAGAACCTTTTTGGATGTGTTCCTGGTGCAAAGAAACAGGGCTGGCATTTCAGAGTCAGAAACATGAAGGAGTTTTCGAAGATGCTGTTAGATCTCGCCGTTCATCTGAGGGCAGATCTAACCGTAATTGATGGTATATATGGGATGGACGGTAACGGTCCCTCGAACGGTAGGATTATCAAACCAGGAATAATTGGGATGTCAAGAGATGTTTTTGCACTGGACGATGCTATAGCGGAATTATTTGGCATCAACCATTCAAAAGTTCCGATACTGCAAATAGCGAGAGACAGAGGCCTGGTCGGTGACTATGATGTAGTTGGTGACGAAGTACATCCTGACAAGCTCCTTCTTCCCGAAACTAACTTCATTGG
>NZ_JFHJ01000548.1:0-3021 GCF_003666285.1 Mesotoga sp. HF07.pep.5.2.highcov
CAAGCTAGCAGTTGACAACGTTGTATCTAAACTGCCTGGGGTTCATAGTGCAAGAATTGTCTATGATGAAAGCGGAGAAATGGTCGAGATTCATGTATTGGCAGATATTACCAAGCCTGCAAAGCAACTGGTCAGAGATATTGAGACAGCTATTTATGCCTCAACCGGAATCAAGATCGATAGAAAGATAGTATCTATAGCGCAGATATCTCTTGATTCTAACGACGAGGATGAAGCTTCAGTAGTAAGACCTTACCAGAAGGAAGAACTTCAAGGGTACAACTTTCAGCTAACAAGCCTTGAAACTAGGGCCACGACAAGGCGTCTTGATATTACTGTGGTTCTAGACTACGATGGCAAAGAACTTGAAGGTTCTTCGATTGTCGATGTTGGAGATGACGAGAAATATATGGCGATCGTTGAGTCGACTGTGGCTGCCATTAGAGAGGTTATACCCAGTTTCCGGATCGAGTTCATCGAAAAGCTCGAGTACGGTATGACAGAAATTGTTATGGCAGTCGGATCTTCGTTGGTAAATGGAAAGAGAAAAAGAGAGGCTGGCGCGAGACTATGCAAGAAAGACAGCCTGAATGACTTTGCTTTGGTTGTCTTAGAAATAATAAACAAGATATAGATTCTCACTAAAGAGAATTATCTATTTCGGAGGTGCTCCAATGGATCTGTCGCACTTTGTCTCTTCCGTAACACCATCGGCCACTCTAGAGTTCAATAAGAAGGCCCTTGAGCTTTCTAAGGCGGGAGAGAACGTTGTCAAATTCACTGCCGGCGAACCTGATTTTCCTACTCCACGTCCCATAGTTGAGGCGGCCATTACTGCTCTCAACGAGGGAAAAACTAAATACACCAATGCTTCCGGCATAGATGAATTAAGAAAAGCAATCGCTACGAAGATGCTGAAGGAGAACGGCTTAAGCTACACTCCTGATGAAATTGTTGTGTCAAACGGTGGAAAGCAAGCAATCTATAATGTACTTAAGGCCTTGCTGAACGTGGATGACGAAGTGATAATTATCTCGCCTGCCTGGGTGAGCTACGAAGCACAGATTCTGCTCTGCGGTGGTCGTCCAGTGGTTGTTCCATCTGAGCTTGATAAGGGCTTTGTTCCAGAGATTTCGAAGATCGCAGAGGTTATAAGCGCAAGGACACGAGCCATAATAATCAACTCTCCAAACAACCCAACAGGAGCCATATATCCTGAACACTTCCTTCGAGATCTTGCGGTCTTAAGCAAGGAGAGCGACCTCCTTGTCATTTCGGATGAGGTTTATGAAAAGCTGGTATATGATGCTGCACATTTTTCCATTGCTTCGATTGATGGGATGAAAGAAAGGACGGCGGTAATAAATGCCTTCTCCAAAACCTATGCCATGACGGGTTGGAGGATAGGTTATTCGGCAACTTCACTTAGACTGGCCAAGGCTATCTCCAAGATTCAAAGTCATCTGACATCCAATGTCAATACTATAACTCAGTACGCAGCACTGAAGGCATTTGAAGTTGACACTTCTTCAATGGTTGAAGAGTTTCGAGCCAGGAGGGACTTCGTGTTCTCAAAACTGAAAAAAATCGGTCTGAGATTTCACAAACCGGCGGGCGCTTTCTACTATTTCATTGATATAAGGCCATTTCTCGGCGGCAGGTTCAAGAATTCAAACGATTTTGCTATAGCCCTCCTTGAAGAAGAAAAAGTGGGAATGGTTCCTGGAAGCGCATTCAGCTATGAGGGGTTCATAAGAATGTCCTTCTCCAGTTCTTTGGAGGAACTCGACGAAGGACTAAACAGACTGGAAAACTATCTCAGAAAACTTTAATTAGCGACCTGTCCAGTCAAGGCTCCATCTGAAGGATTTAGTCAAGAACTGAACGCTTTGAAGATCGGATCTTGAGAGATCATCTAGCATTCTATTCATTGCATCTCTGAAGGCATACTGTGTATTACCAGAGCGTATTTCCATGAGACACTCAACTGTTGCGGCAAATTGATCGGCAGCCCAAACAATTTTGCCTTCCGCTGATTCAAAGGGATTCAGCATTCTGGATTTTAGTTCTTTGATAAGTTCATCTGGCATTCCGTCTAGGAGGTTCTCGGTAACCATCTGTTCTTCAACCTGAGCAATCACTTCCTCGAAGCCTGGAACCTTCTTTTTCGTCGGCGTGATTATATCTCCAGTCATGCTTTCGGGAATGTCATGAAGCAGAGCGCGTTTGACAGATTCAACAGGGTTTACACTGTTTCCTTGTTCTTCCTCAATACATGAGAGTATATATGCGATTATTGTTACGTAGAAAGAATGAGCGGCGACAGTGGTTGGGACATTCCTGTTGAGCCTGTTCCAGCGAATGGCTCTCAGAAGAACCATTAAGGCGTTTGTGTATCGGCTGAGCCAGTTGTTGCCCGTTATCAGACGATATGGACCGAATTCCTCGAAATCTTTGATCCTAGCCTCAAGGTCCTTCAGAGGTCTTTCAAAGAACTCCGGAAAGCTTCTGGCATGAAGACCGGCTTCCAGTTTGGCCGATAGAAGATCTCCAGTCTGGATAATCTTTCCTTCGACCGAATTATCTTTGGAGTGCACCATTGAAAAAAAGAAGGCATCGTGTCTCTCATCAGGCAAGTATTGAATAATCTCTTCAACTGTCTTTTCAAAGACATCGTTCCACTTGTCAGGTGAAAGGGATTTTATTAGAATTTTAGTATCAACCGAGATGTCTGAAAGCAAGCATTTAGGCAGTTCTTTTAAGACGAGTCTCTGGAAGAGCTCCTTTTGGTCGATTTCGAAACCTTTCAAAATTGCCATTTCAGACATTAGCAGGCAGTACTGGGCAGAAATGAAGGCATTTTCGGCCTCGTTGGTTCTTAGAAGAGTCGGTGTGTTGTTCCACCTGTACATTGTGAAGAGATTCGTTGCCAGTTCCAGAAGTTTCACATATCCTTGAAACACGGAAACACCTCCTGAGTACGTTCATGAATCTATGTTGTTACAATTATAATTGTTAGGC
>NZ_JFHJ01000646.1:0-1096 GCF_003666285.1 Mesotoga sp. HF07.pep.5.2.highcov
ATTCATACCACTATGGTTCATTCACCTTTTGTGGCAAGTCGCACTTCGTGCGGCCAGTCTTTGCTTCGCAAAGGCCAGTTCCGACTTCGTCGGGCATAAGAACGGTGCTTCGAAAGGATCAAAGACCAGATCCTGAACAGGAGCTTTTCAGGATGACAAAATAGTTGGTTCTCACAGCCTAACATGATGCCCCTTGAAGGATCTTTCCTCCTGGCGAAGCCAGCCATGCGTCCCCGGATGCTTTTCCGGGCATTGCGTCCGCCGATGTTCTTCGGCGCATCACTTCCCGGGATGATCTTCCCGGCACAGCGTCCTGCCGAAGGCAGCAATTCATACCACTATGGTTCTTACGCAACAAAACCGTGGTCAGCTACATATGGGTCGTGGTCGGCCTGTTTCCATACCACTATGGTTCTTACGCAACGGCGACCCAAGCGGTCGCCATTTTTTTTGCCAACCGTTTCCATACCACTATGGTTCTCACGCAACTACACCGCAGGAATTTATTACATGGTTCAGCTAGAAAAGTTTCCATACCACTATGGTTCTTACGCAACCAGTGTTTGGGTTTCATGGAATACCAGAATATGAACTATTGTTTCCATACCACTATGGTTCTCACGCAACAACCAGGATACACAGGCTACCGCTTACTCGCTGGAATTGTTTCCATACCACTATGGTTCTCACGCAACGACAAGAGCAACAATTTAATTGGTACACCGTTCAAGCTGTTTCCATACCACTATGGTTCTCACGCAACTGACTGTCTCTTTCTCTTTTGCTATGTATGTTCTCATGTTTCCATACCACTATGGTTCTCACGCAACGGTTACGGAGAGATTCTTCCGCAAGCAGTGGTATCGGTTTCCATACCACTATGGTTCTCACGCAACGGGTACTGGGCGTGACAGTAGAGGAACTGATGGAAATGTTTCCATACCACTATGGTTCTCACGCAACAAGGTTTTGAAAAAGATGGACAGTATTCTGTCCGACCTCGTTTCCATACCACTATGGTTCTCACGCAACTTGCAAAGGTTCTACTAGGACTATGAATGCACAGACCGTTTCCATACCACTATGGTTCATACAA
>NZ_JFHJ01000363.1:0-570 GCF_003666285.1 Mesotoga sp. HF07.pep.5.2.highcov
GTTTCCATACCACTATGGTTCATACAAGAGCAGTCCTCCGTTGACCGTCCAAGAGCATGGACCCGTCCTCCGTTAAGATCAAAGACCAGATCCTGACTAGAAGCACGTCAGGATGACAAGATGAGTGAGTTGGTTCTCACAGCCTAGCATGATGCCCCTTGAAGGATCTTTCTTCCTGGCGAAGGCAGCAATTCATACCACTATGGTTCTCACGCAACCAGATTTATCCTCTAAAACTGCCCCACCCCTTTTGTAGTTTCCATACCACTATGGTTCATACAAGAGCAGTCCTCCGTTGACCGTCCCAGAGCATGGACCCGTCCTCCGAAAGGATCAAAGACCAGATCCTGAACAGGAGCATTTCAGGATGACAAACTGAGTTGGTTCTGATCATATTGCTCTAATTTGCTTCTTGAGGATAGGTTAGGCTCTTGTTTTTTGCTCCTGACCAACCACCTACCACGAACCACCAACAACTGCTCTTAGCATACCACTATGGTTCTTACGCAACGTGTTGGAACAGAAATGCAGAAAGTGGTGAGTATGATCTGTTTCCATACCACTATGGTT
>NZ_JFHJ01000226.1:0-21308 GCF_003666285.1 Mesotoga sp. HF07.pep.5.2.highcov
CATGGGGCCTTCAAATTCAAGGGAGAAGCGAGACTGGATTTTGCAAGACTCAAGAAGGTTAAGGATCTGACAGGCCTACCGCTCGTTTTGCATGGAGCTTCAAGTGTTCCGGAGGACATTAAAAAGCTTGCCGAAACCTATGGAGCCGATTTCAAGGGAGCTAAAGGAGTTCCTGGGGAAATCCTTGCTGAATCGGTGAAGTTTGGAATAAACAAAGTGAATACCGATACTGATCTAAGAATGGCTTTTATTGCTTCGTTGAGAGAGTTCCTTTCGAAGAATCCCGGGGAGTTCGATCCGAGGAAATACTTCAAGACACCCAAGGAACTGGTTAAGAATGTAATCAGAGAAAGGCTGAGACTTCTAGGTTGTTCTAATAAAGCATAGACGGAGGTGTCGAATGAAGATCCTTGTAATTAATTGCGGCTCGTCTTCAATTAAGTACCAGCTTCTTGATGCCGCAAGTGAAAACGTGTTGGCAAAAGGGTTGCTTGAAAGGATAGGTATTTCCGGATCAAAACTCTCTCATAGGAAAGGCGAGAAGAAATACGAGTTCGAAAAGGACATTGCTGATCACACTGAAGGCCTTGAACTAATAATTGAGGTTCTTCAGTCAGAAGAGACTGGAGTTGTGAAAAACATCAACGAAATTGAGGCCGTCGGTCACAGAGTGGTTCACGGTGGAGAGAGATTCGCATCTTCCGTTTTAATAGACGATGAAGTTGTAAGTGAGATAGAAGCGAACAATTTCCTTGCACCTCTTCACAATCCGGCCAACATTGAGGGTATTGTTGCAGCGAAGAAGATTCTTCCATCTGTTCCTCACATCGGGGTTTTCGATACGGCATTCCACCAATCGATGCCAGAATCATCTTATCTCTACGCCATACCTTACGACCTATACAGAAAATATAAGATAAGAAAATATGGTTTTCACGGCACTAGCCATAGATATGTTGCGGAGAGAGCAGCTGTCATGATGGAAAGACCTCTCAAAGAACTGAAAATTATAACTGCTCATATTGGGAACGGTGCATCTGTTGCGGCAGTCAAGAACGGGAGGTCTGTTGATACCTCAATGGGATTCACACCGCTTGAGGGGCTCGTCATGGGGACGCGATCCGGCGACATTGATCCGGCTATCGTTCCTTTCTTGCAGGAGCAAGAAGGATTATCGGCTGGGGAAGTAAACGACCTGCTGAACAAAGAAAGCGGTATGTATGGGCTTACTGAAGGGCGGTTCAGTGATATGAGGGATATAGAGGAACGTGCAATGAAAAACGAGCCGACTTGCAAAAGGGCACATGATATATATGAATACAGACTGGCGAAATATATTGGCGCTTATGCGGCGGCAATGAACGGAGTCGATGCGATAGTGTTCACCGCAGGCGTAGGAGAGAATAGTCCCTACTTGAGAGCCAATGTGATCGACAAGTACCTCGGCTATCTTGGCATATCGATTGATGTAGAGAAAAATAAAATCAGAGGAAAAGAGACCATGATTTCCACAACTGATTCGAAGGTAAAAGTCTTCGTTATCCCAACTAATGAGGAACTTGTTATCTCTAGAGATACCAGTAGGATAGTTAAGAATGGTTTGAAGGAATTGAAACTGTGGGAAGAGTGAAAGGTGATGACGAGACATTAAGGAAATCGTTCTGGAGGGTGATACCAAACTTGCCGGGCGGGGTGAGAAAGCAGATTACTACTATGTGGTATCGTCGGGCGGGCTCATCCTCAAAGGATTCGATTCTGAAGACAAGGTCTATCTGGAAGGAGATCTTGCTGACCCACTATCGGTAGTTGGTGGGGAGCACAGCGGAGATCTTCTTTGCGTTGGTGATTCTGCAATTCTTGTTGGTGACAGGGACGAGTTGAAAGAGTATCTGGTCTCCAGACCGGAAAGGCTGGAGAAGCTGTTTGTTGATGTTGAAAAAGACCTGAGTTTGTGCAGTGGAAAAGGGCCTTTTGATCTCGATGAGTTTACTGCATCTCTTGTCGCCAAAAAGCAGTGTTGGCTAGAAGAGTATCCTCCTTTGCTTTTCGGAGAGAAATCGCTCTACCGAAAGGGTATCAGACTGATTGAGCGAAAAGAGTATCCCTCTGCTCAAGAGGTTCTGAGAAGCTACCTTGATCAGTATCAGAATTCCCCTTTGTCAAGACCTGTTAAGCTGTTCTATGCTTTTAGTTGCTTTCTTAACGATTTTTTGGAAGATGCCCTAGCTTCAATAATGGATATTTTGGAATCCGCAGAAGATGAAATCTCAAGGATCGCGAGATTTTTCGTTTGCCACATGGGTCTATTTGAATCCGGCTTCAAGTTTCTTTATAAAGGTCCGAGATATAGCTCGGATCTTTTCCGGATTCTAAAAGCGGATTATCGTAGGATAAGAAAGGCTGACTCAGACAGAATCGTCTTTGAAGAAGGTAGAAAGGCTGGAAGCGTGCTCTTTCTTCTCAAGGGTGAGATAGCCCTTCTGAAAAAGAGAGGAGACAAGAACTCGGTACTGTTTACGATCAAATCGCCAAGCTCCATTGGCGAGATCCAGGTTCTTTCAAGAAGCAAATGGGATACTACATTGAAAATCAAGAGTAATTCGGAATACATCCTAATCGATAGAGACAAACTTGTTCAGTATTTGATACACAAGTCTCCCCAAGACGGATTTAGGATGGTTGAGTACCTTCTTGGATACATTAGACAAACGAGTGTTACTTAAGGCTTCTCAATGGATTTTAAAAATCATCTCGCTCTGCTTAAGGAGAATCTCCGGTTCGAATTCCTGCGCTTCGGCGAATAGAGGGTCGTTATCGGGTACTGTTGGAAATAGCGGTGTGAGGTTCTTGCTTTTCGCAATACTGCAGATTGCGCCTATTGCCTCTTTGAAGGAAGCGGCTCTTGTTGGGCCACAGTCCTTAACATAAAAAACTGAATCCCTCTCCTGCCATACGCAATAAGCAATTTCTCGACCCTGCTCATCTATTACTGTATCGAAGTTGTATCTCTCAAGGTGATGAAACGATGCGGGCTCTCTTTCCCATTCTGGATTTCGCTTGTATTTGTCCATTACATACAGTGCGCATTCAACTACCTTTCCTGAATCAGATTCTTTAGTCGAAAAATCGCCAATTCCCGGCCTTCTTATGAAGAAAGTGATAAGTTCACGTCTATGTCTGAATCCAAACTTCTCATAGAAAGCGATCGCTCTTTTGTCTTTTTCGGGAACTTCCAGGACAATTCGATCACAGCCTTTCCATTTAGCAATTCTAATTGCCTCGTCAACCATTTTGAACCCTACGCCTTCTCTTCTAAAACCGGGAATGACGCCCATAAGATCTATCCTGGCTCTTTTTTCTCTGAAACTGAGCAAGACAATTCCTGTATGGATGCCCTCTACGTTCATGACAAATGATTCCGAAAGAGAAATGTTATTCTCCCTAACGTCTCTTTCAAAGCTTTCAAGAGTCCAGTGCATCCTGAGCACGTAGTCGGAAAAGACTAAGTTCAGAATATTGACGACATCGACCCTTGAAAGCTCCTGGATTCTTTGGAAAGAGTTGTTATTCAACTTTCTTCTGCCTCGCTTTCCTAAAGTAATTATGTTCTTCAGTCAGTTCAATGAGGAGTTCATTCATTCTCCAACTGAGATTTGATTCAGTTGTGGTGGCAAAGACCCACTCTCTTCCAGTATAATGACGGATTGTATCGATCGCGTTTCCCAAAGACTCATCGCTAAAGCCATCAAATACTGCATAGCATAAGCCATCTTCTCCGTTGCCTGTCTTCTCTTTCCGAACCCCTTCCCCATTTTCCAGTATCTCTCCGATTATCTCGTTTTCTTGCCCCTTGCAGTCGATTAACGAGACGTCGGCGAATAAGTCTAGGAGTCTTTCAAAAGCTGACCTATCACAATAAAGGAGAATCGAACGTTTGTGTCCTGCTTCACTCATTCAATCACCTCAACACAATTTTAGCATAGCGTTATCAACGCTAAGCCAATAATCGGCAGGCAAGTCTTTTTCCCCAAAAGACGAATTAGCATTGAGATCGACACTGACAACGAAATCATAGGGATGGGAATTGGGGAGGCAACGGTTGCTACAACAGGTTATAATTAAGGGGGAGGGCAGATAAGATAATGCATATTGGAAGATTTAGAGACGTCAGCATGAGAGTATTCTGGGGAGTTGTGGAAAGGGATCTTGTGACCCCTCTCGATATCAAAGCGGAATCCACGGGAGACTTTTTCCAAACTTTAGAAGGGATTCCGAATGTTATACAAAGCTTTGGCTTGACTGAGCGGATAAATCTCTCTGACTTATAGGTTCTCTCTCCGATTACTAGCCCTTGTAGAATCATTTGTCAAGGAAAGAATTATCTCGACCATCTCCTTGATACAGGAATAAGAAAAGAGGATAAGAAGTACAATATGTTCTTCAACAAATCATCGGCTTCTGTTACCGGTCCAAACTCACCAATTGTGAGGCCAAAGGGAGTCCGCCTCCTCGACTATGAAGTTGAGCTCGGTTTGGTTATGAAGCGTCTATAGATCGGCCTATCAATGTTGAGTTTTCTCATATGCATGAGTACATCGGAGGAATTGTAATAGGCAACGATATTTCGGCGAGAGACATTCAGTTACCTCAATCTCAGTTCTTCAAGGGCAAAAGCTATCGATCATTCTGCCCGCTTGGACCCTTTATCTTTCTAATTGGCAGAGATGAAATGAAGTATCTGGAGAGTTTAACGGTTGAGCTTAAAGTAAATGGAGTGACAAAACAGAGAGCTTCAACTTCGAACATGATCTACAAACCATGGGAAACACTGTCGGAACTGAGCGAATTTTCCGATCTCGAGGCCGGAGACGTTATACTTACGGGTACACCAAAGGGAACGGCTCTTAGTCAAAAAAAAGGCTTGCGTACTTGGCTCAGAAGATTACTTGGCGAATCAAAAAGATGGGAGATTTTCATCAGAGAACAGGAGAAAAGTGGAAGATACCTGGCAAATGGAGACGTAATAGAATCCAGGATATTCTCTTCAGATGGCAGGATAGACCTCGGTGTTCAAAGAAACAGAGTTGTTTATGAGGAGGGAAATGATCATGATAGGAATTATCTGTGACTCAGTAGTAGATCTTCCTGTGGAATTGGCTGAAAGAGATGATGTTTACGTCGTCCCTATTATGGTAGTCCTCGGTGAAAAATCCTACCGTGAAGGTGTCGAGATAAGCAAATCGGAAATCGCCGATTATCTGGACTACAACTTTGCCAGGACTTCACTGCCAAGCCCGGCAGACGTAACGGAAGCCTTCGAAACAATGTATTCAAAAGGTTATGATGAGCTGCTTGTGGTGAACCTCTCCAGCGGTCTGAGTGGTACTTATAACCTTTTCAAGACGATTGGTGAACAGTTTGTCAGCGAACATCACTCGGTTAAAGTTGAGTCAATTGATTCTCTCTCCCTTTCAGGTGGCATTGCGATGCTGGTTCACAAGGCGATAAGAATGAAGGAAAGAGGGGATTCACTTAGGGTGATTGCCTCAGACCTTAGAAGCAGAGCTGGAATAAAAAACATCGTCTATTTCGTTTTACCGACACTGAAGTATCTGAAACAAAGCGGTAGAATTGGTAAACTTCAAGGATCGGTTGGGGAAATTCTCGATGTAAAGCCGATAGGGACAATTAACAGTGGTGGGATTTTTATTCTTTCAGGTAGGGCACGAGGCATGAAAAAAGCAGTGGAAAAGATGGTGGATCGCTTGATTGTTGCTGTTAAAGGGAAAAAAGTTCTATGCCTAGCTCTTTATCATTCTGGAAACGATAGCGATACTCTCGCGCTCGTTGAATGGGCTAAGAGAAAAATCATTTCTCTATCTGAAACACTTCTTACCGGAGAGCTGTCTTCGGCAATACTGGTCCATGGTGGTAGAGGGATCATAGGCGTTGGTGCGCTGATTGCTTGAAAAGCGTTCCAACACAACGGTCGTTTCGAGAGGCCTGTTAGAACAAGATAGGTAAATAATAGCCAGAACTGGAACAGTTGATTTATGACAAGTAATACCGAGTAAACAGAACGTAAAAGCATGAATCAGGAGCAACAGCGTCTTCATCAGTAATAATCTTCAATAATCACTTCTCAAAGAATCAGACTCAGTGTACATAGACTTCGGTGTCATTAACGATTTTGTTATAATGGAAACGATTCCAAATCGTTGATAACTGGAGGGTGTATTCTCTTGAAAAAGCCCACAATAAAAGATGTAGCATCTCTTTCGGGCGTTGGAACCGGTACCGTTTCAAGAGTGCTTAATGGCGGTTCCGTTAAAGAAACGACAAGAATTAAAGTAATGAAAGCGATCGATAAGCTTGGGTACCAGCCAAATCAGGTGGCGAGAACACTTGCAGGGGGTAAGACCAAAAGGATTCTCTTTCTCATGCCCGAGATCAGGACGGAATTTCACTGGAGAGTCATGAAGTCGTTTGATGAGTATCTGGACAAGATGAATTATGAGATGGTGATTTACCCTGTTTTTTCCGATAAAAGGCTGAAGAAACTTAGAAGCGATCCGTCCCTTATTCAGAATATAGATGGTGCTGTTATTTGTACGATGAATATTGAGTTTTTATCTAGAAAGTATATAGATTTCGGAACCAATGTTGTTCTATTTGAATCACAATCCGATGAGTTTGACTGCGTCTATCTAGATAATGTTTTGGGTGGAAGAATGGCCGCTGAGTTACTTATTGAATGTGGTTCCACGGATTTGTTCGTCATCTCTTTCGATGAGGAAAACACCATTTTGGCAACTGAAAATTTCGAAAAGAGAATACTGGGGTTTACGAGTTATCTAAAAGAAAAAGGTTATGAGTTCAATGAGGAGAAACTTGTCTACACATCCTTCTTTTTTGAGACTGCGCATGAGAGAATCGCCTCGATTCTTTCTGAGTACGATAGACCGGGGATCTTTGCATTAGCAGATAATTTTGCCCTTGAAGTTTTGCAGATGGCATCTGCAATGAAGAAAATTCCGGGAAAGGACTTCTTTCTTGTAGGTTATGACAATCAGAGCTGGACTGAAAGGGCTGGGTTGACTACAATCGAGCAGCCAATGGAAGATATGGGTAGAAAAACGGCTGAGCTGATTATTCAGAAGATTGAGAATCCGGGTCAGTATGTTCAACCAGTAAAGTTTTTACCGAGTTTGAAACGAAGGAAGACGGCTTGACCTGAATCTATTTTCGAGGAGGAGTTATGGCCAGGAAAGATAAGCTATCATTAGCGCAGAAGGAACAGAGAACCGCTTACAAATTGCTCATTCCCGCTTTGCTGATCTTAGCATTGGTGGCGTTCTACCCGTTGTTTCAGGTCTTCTATACGAGCTTCACAGATAAGGTTTTTGCGTCTGGAACAGATGAAGCACCAAAATTAATCGGATTTGAAAACTACAAGAGCCTACTGGGCTTGACTGTTATGGAGCTGCCGAAAGTCGTTGATGAAACAACGGGCGAAGCTTCAATTGATGAGGAGACTGGGAAACCAGTTTACGAAAGGGCAATTAGAGTCTTGCCTAGAAGTCCAGTAAGGTACAGAGAATGGTTTCAGTTCTCTCTTTTTGGGCGTCGTTATGTAGTGGGCGCGAGAGATCCGGAGTTTATGAAGGCAATCTCGAACACTCTTGTCTTTGCAGTAATCTCGGTCTTTCTCGAGACAGTTCTTGGTCTAGGGGTTGCGCTTGTTGTCAATAGCAACTTCAAAGGTAAAGGTATAATGAGAGCAACAATGCTTGTTCCATGGGCGGTAATCACTGTTGTATCTGCAAGGATTTGGGAATGGATGCTCCAGCCGACCAGAGCCGGTCTCTTCAACGCTGTACTGAGTAAGTTGGGCTGGGGAGACGGAGACCTTTCATTTCTAAGTATGCCGGCTCTGCAGATGCCTACTCTCATTGCTGTTGACGTATGGAAGACGACACCATTCATGGCGCTCTTGATTCTTGCAGGTCTCCAGCTCATTCCTAGAGAGCTTTACGAGGCAGCAAGAGTAGATGGGGCTGGAAGGTTGAAGCAGTTCTTATCTGTCACTTTGCCTTTATTGAAACCCACGCTGGCTGTAGCACTGATTTTTAGAACTCTCGATGCTTTAAGAGTCTTTGACGTTTTTCAGGTTCTTATGGGAAACCGGATGTACTCTATGGCCTCCTACAACTATTATCAGCTTATTGGAAACAGGAACATGGGTCTTGCCTCGGCTATCGGTGTCATCATCTTCTTTCTCATAGGAATCTTTGCGGTTATCTACATGAGGCTTATGGGAGTTGATAAAGAATGAGGAAAAACAAACTGATCTGGCTCACCGGGAAGATCGCTTTCTGGATACTGGTGATATTCATATTCTTCTATATGCTTTTCCCATTTTACTGGGCGGTTAACTCGTCGCTAAAATCCGAAGCTCAACTTCAAATGACTCCAGCGACCTTTATTCCAGTCGATAGTGATGGAAGATTTGCTCCGACGCTTCAGAACTATGTTGCCGTTTTCAACGACGGTACGTTTGTTAGAGCGTTGTGGAATAGTACAATAGTAGCTGGTTTGACAACGCTTCTTGCTTTGGGAGTCGGTTCCTTTGCAGCCTATGCGATGGGTAAACTTCGTTTCAAAGGCAAGAAGCTCACTCTTTATCTCATTCTTTCTCTCACGATGTTTCCTCAAATAACTGTCCTTTCAGGTTTGTATGCCGTTATTAATACCCTCAATCTGGGAGCAAGAGTAAGTCTGATTCTTTCTTATATGATATTTACCTTGCCATTCACAACCTGGGTCCTGACTGCATTTTTCAAGGAACTCCCCACTGAGATAATGCAGTCTGCATGGGTAGACGGTGCAACGCCTTTCCAGACTTTCTATAAGATTTTGTTGCCTCTTACAGCCCCTGCTCTTGTCACAGCCGGTCTTCTTGCCTTCATTGCTGCCTGGAACGAGTATATATTCGCCCTGACTTTCACGACTATCGCTCCGGAGGCAAGAACCATTCCGGTAGCGATTTCCTTGTTCACTGGATCCGTTTCGAGGCAAGTCCCGTTTGGGGAGATCATGGCTGGCGCAGTGATTGTAACGATTCCTGTAGTGGTTCTTGTCTTCATTTTCCAGCGAAGGATAGTTCAAGGATTGACTGCGGGAGCAGTTAAAGGCTGACGAGTTTCCGAATTCTAGGAGAACGTGGTCTGAAAAAGTGGGAGGTGATCCAAAAGGTCTTTTAACTGAAAGGTTCTATGAAGAGTCGTTTTCTACGAGATCATTACAGAAGGAGGGTTTTTTATGAAGAAAGTTCTATTGACACTTATGGTAGCGTTGTTTGCGTTGGTAGCTGTTTCCGAAACAGTTATTACAGTCGCCGCGGGCGCTGTTGGTCAAGAGCTTGAATTGACCAAGAAGGCAGCGGAGATGTACATGGAGATTCATCCGGATGTCACGGTTAAGGTGCTTGACACACCTGATATGGTCCAGGATAGACTGGGACTGTACTTGCAGTTTCTTGAGGCGAAAAGCCCGGAAATCGATGTATACCAGGTGGATGTAATCTGGCCGGGCGATCTTGCACAGCATTTCGTGGATCTATATGAGCACAATGCAGATAAAGTAGTATCTATGCACTTCCCGGCGATTATCGAAAATAACACCGTTGACGGAAAATTGGTAGCTATTCCGTGGTTTACAGATGCAGGGCTTCTCTATTACAGGACAGATCTTCTCGAGAAGTACGGGCTTAATCCACCGGCCACGTGGGACGAACTTGAAGAAGCGGCCAGGATAATTCAGGAGGGTGAAAGAAAGACGAACCCGGACTTCTGGGGATTTGTCTGGCAGGGTAATGCGTACGAAGGTTTAACATGTGATGCACTTGAGTGGTTGGCTTCAAATGATGCAGGAACAATCATCAGTTCCGACAAAAAAATCACAATTGCCAACTCAAATGCAGTCGAGATCCTCGAGAAGGTAGCAGGCTGGGTTGGGACTATCTCTCCGAGTGGGGTTCTTACATTTGCTGAGGAGGATGCCAGAGCAGTGTGGCAGGCAGGAAACGCTGCATTTATGAGAAATTGGCCATACGCTTACAGCCTTAGCAAAGGTGAAGACAGTGCCGTTGCGGGAAAGTTTGACGTTTCGCCTCTTCCGGCAGGCAAGAGCGGTAATGGAGCGGCTACACTCGGTGGATGGCAACTTTCGGTTAGCAAGTATAGCAAAAATCCGGAAGTCGCAGCTGATTTTGCACTCTTCATGGCCGGTTACGAAGTGCAGAAGATGAGAGCTGTAGAAGGTTCATTCAATCCAACTATCCAGGCTCTTTACGCTGATTACGAAGTACTAAAGGCAAATCCGTTCTTCGGATCTCTGTATGACGTGTTTGTAAATGCTGTAGCAAGACCATCAACGGCAACCGCTCCGCGGTATAATGAAGTATCTACCCTGTTCTTCAAGGCAGTTCACAGTATTCTCTCTGGTACTGCTGACGCAGGAATGCTCTTGAAGAGCTTGCTCTCGATCTCGAAGATATGACAGGATTTGAGGTTGTTTGGGGATTCTAAAACCAAGTTACGATTATTCGCTGGCTCCATATGGAGCCAGCATATCTTCAGTTCTAAGCGGAAGAAGGTGGAGAGATGAGGAGTACACAGGTAAATAAGAAGCTACTGAAGGATTATCAGCCCTTCGTTGAGGAAGAAGTCATTGAAAGTATCATCGAGCTTTCAAGAGAGCTCAAGGGTCTCAGGGTTCTGCATGTAAACGCCACTTCCTTCGGTGGCGGAGTTGCGGAAATCCTTCATACACTGGTTCCGTTAATGAAGGATTGCGGACTGGAGGTTGACTGGAAAGTGATCGATGCTCCCCCACAGTTCTTCGACCTTACGAAAAGAATGCATAACGCTCTTCAAGGAAAGGAAGATTTCTTGTCAGAAGAAGATAAAAGACTCTTTGAAAAGGTAGCGAAAGACAATGCGGCTTACATCGGGATCGATGAATACGATGTTGCGGTGTTGCATGATCCTCAACCGGTTGGGCTTCCTGCTTTTGCAAACTTTGGAAATTGCAAGCTTGTTTGGAGATGTCACATAGATACTTCTTCACCCAACGAGGTTTTTTGGAATTACTTGAATACATTTTTGTCTTACTACGATGCGGGGATCTTCACTTTAAAAAGTTATGCCAAAGATGGAATTGCCATCGAAAAAATTTATGACATTCCACCATCAATCGATCCTTTGAGCAACAAGAACAGAATGCTATCTGAAGAGGAAATGAAGAAAGCTATGACGAAGCTCGGCCTTGTTTCTGGTAGGCCGGTTATAGCTCAAGTCTCGAGATTCGATCCATGGAAGGACCCAATGGGAGTTGTCGATGCCTATAGACAGCTGAAGAGGAAATTCCCGGATCTTCAGCTTCTCTTAATTGGATCTATGGCTTCAGATGACCCTGAGGGATGGAAGATTTACGAGGATCTCCTGAGATACATTGGAATGGACTATGACGTAAAGGTTCTTTCAAACTTTCATGGCATTGGCGATATTGAAGTAAATGCTGCTCAAAGGATTAGTAAGGTAGTTCTTCAGAAATCACTTCGAGAGGGTTTTGCTTTGACTATGAGTGAAGCAATGTGGAAAAAGACACCGGTGATTGGTGGGAATGTGGGCGGAATACCCCTTCAGGTCCATCACGGTGTAAATGGATATCTTGTTGAGAGTGTGGACGAAACCGTTGAATACACAGAAAGGATTCTTGAGAATCCTGATCTAGCTAAAGAGCTGGGTAGAAATGGATATGAAATAGTTAAGAAACATTTTCTCTGTACCAGGCACCTACTACAGTATCTCGAGCTTTTCCGCGATTTGACGAGATAGAGGAATTCCCGTCCTTGTGTTAAGGGACGGGGTTTCCGATTTCTATAAGAGTTTTCTAGCTCTTATTTTCTGGAGGTTTTCATACATTGGAAGACCGTTCAGGTAGAGATTAGGTGCCTCACCCTGTATCAGTGGAAGTGCATAAGACCTGAACTCGTCAGTAACATAAAATCCGTCTTCGGAGATGAATTCGACCGGGAGATCTTTTGTACCATTTGCAATGAGCTCAAGAGCGACCGTAGTGTATTCTTTAAGATAGGGTTTGCTTCTCAATCTATTTATGGAAATCATGACCTCGCTTTCCCCTCTTATGGCCTCTCTAACGGCAAGTGCTCCTACTTCAACTGCTTCTTGCCAATCGATCAAGCTTGCAACGTGCCTCGATGATCTCTGAAGGTAATCAGGTAAAGCCACGTGAACTTTGCACTTCAAAGCGTCTCTAATTATCTTCTCAAGGTACTGACCTATCTTTCCTAACTGGACATTTCCAAATGAATCGTAGTAGCCAGCAGTTGATATGAATGAACCATCAGGCCTTTTGAGAGCCTCTGAGGCAACTATTGAGCAGTATCCTTCCTTCTTCACAACTTCTTCGACTTTTGCGATAAAAGAGTCCTCCATAAAGGGAACCTCAGGAAGGAGGATGATTTGAGGACCGTGAAACCTGTCTGTGCTTGCAAGTGAACCAGATGCGGCAAGCCATCCCGAATTACGTCCCATGGATTCCATAATAAAGACCTTTGTTGAATCACTGTACATTGATTTCAGGTCTCTGGTCGCCTCCATTATCGATATTGCGGTGAATCTTGCGGCCGATCCATAACCGGGGCAGTGGTCAGTTTCAAGAAGATCGTTGTCCACTGTTTTTGGAATTCCAACGACTTGCAGTTCATAACCGATCTCTTTAGCCTTTTTGCTTATTTTGTGAGCAGTATCCATTGAGTCATTGCCACCGTTATAGAAGAAGTATCGGATCGAGTGCGCATCGAAGACTTTAAATAGCTTCTCGAAATCTTCATCACTGTCAATCTTCGTTCTACAAGAACCGAAGACTGCACCTGGAGTGTAAGGAATTCTGTCTATCTCACTTCTTGCTTCTTCAGTTAAGTCGTAAAGATCCTCATTTAGAATCCCCTTTACTCCATTTATTCCGGCGAAGACTCTATCGATTTCTTTGCTTTCAAGAGCCGCAACCAGTGTTCCATAAGCAGATGCGTTGATTACAGATGTAACGCCCCCGGATTGAGCGTAAACAGCATTCTTCATTATAGTGGTTCACCTCCCTCACTTACATAAATGATATCAGACAGTGAAATCTGAGTGAAGGAACTGACTCTCTAGCAGCAATCTCAGCTTGAAGGTTCCGATAGAAGAGACCGTGCCGAGTTCTTGTATCAGATGTTTAGAACGGGAAACTTCACTTCCGATGTCTACCTCAATGATGATTTTCGCAATCAGCAATGAACAATTGTCTTGGGTCAGTAATAAACCTCAAGGAGAAGCGTTCCACAACTCACCCTGCCTCTTTGTATCTTCGGAAGAGACCATTAAATTTGGATTTGAGGTGTTCTATTAGACTGTGGCAAATGAGCGGTTAAATTCCTTGAGACCAAGAGCCAGTACTTCAATAGCAATCTTCATCTTTTCTGAAGAAAGAACATAGGCGATTCGAACTTCCTTCCTACCTACACCTTCACTTGAGTAAAATCCCTCTAGTGGAGCAACCATTACTGTGCTCCCATCGTAGGAAAAGTCTGTAAGCATCCATGTTACGAATTCTTCGGCGTTTTCAACGGGAAGCTTAACCGAGATATAGAAAGCACCGGAGGGTTTCTGCATTTCTATTCCATCGATTTTGCTAAGCTCTTCAAAGACTACATCTCTTCTGAGCTCATACTCCCTTCTCACTGAATCTGTGTATTCCTTGCCCAATGTAAGGAGACCAATGGTTCCGAGCTGAGCAATAGTCGGAGGAGATAGCCTCGCCTGGGCAAATTTCATCATCGTTCTGTAAACCTCGTTGTTCTTTGTTGCCACACACCCAATTCTTGCGCCACAGCTACTGAATCTCTTTGAAATGCTGTCAACGATAATTATGTCTTGTCCTGAATCTATCGTCATGATTGAGGAAGGTTTTATGCCGTCAAAAACCATTTCTCGATACACTTCATCACAGATAACGTATAGATCATTTCTTCTTGCGAACTCTATGAGTCTCCGTAACTCGTCCTCTGTGTAAACTACTCCTGTGGGATTAGAAGGATTTGAAAAGAGAATTGCTTTAGTTCTTGCGGTCAAAGCTTTGGATAATTCTTCGTCATCGGGTAATCTATAACCGTTTGATATTCTCGAGGTAGCGGCCCTAACTTTGAGTCCCAGCATGTTGGCGAAGCCTATGTAATTGGCGTAGAAAGGTTCGATCAACATAATCTCATCGCCAGGATCAGCTACAGCCGCTAGAGCGAAGAGAATTGCCTCGCTGCCGCCCGAAGTTACAAGAAGCTCATCCGCGGAAACATCGATTTCCCAAGATCTAAAATACTTTGAAAAAGCCTCCTTAAGCTCTTTTATTCCATCTGATGGCGAGTAAGAGACCACGGAATCGGAAAGCTTGTTTACATAATCAAAGAATACTTTTGGAGTTTGAATATCAGGCTGTCCAATATTGAGATGATATACCTTCACACCTCTATCCTTAGCCTTCTGTGCAAAAGGCACTAATTTCCGTATTGGAGAAGATGGCATAAAAATCCCGCGTTGCGATATTTTCATGTTTTACCTCCTAAAATGATAACTTTTCATTGTTATTATACAATAACTATTTGTTGGTATGAAGGGCAGAGTTAGGCCATTTTAAGGTGTTAAGTTGATGTGCTGGTCTCATAGTCCGACAAAAAAAGGCTGCGTGCGCAGCCTTCACGATAGTAGTAAAGAAGCTTACTTCCAGGGAAATAGCACGTGACTCAATTTCCTCTGTCCTCGAAAGTCACCTCAAGCAGATTAAGGGTTCTATCTGTCTCAAGTTCAAGCACATTCTGCTTGTCTGATTCGACTTTCTTGAGTTCTTTCTCAATCATATCCATACCTCCTGTATTCATTTTCTTCTTCTTCCCCCGCTGTTTGTACTTAGATTATAGCATAGTAGTTCAGCCCTAAACAATAGAAAGAGAGAGTAATAAGGAGATAATGGTTCATAATTGATATTAAATGCCTGTCTTTACAATCACGTCGTATAAACCAGCGTAATTTGGCTAACAAGGAGTCTATCATCTCACAGTGATCGTAAAAGTAGTCGATGCCTCCCCGCCTTTTAGATCATTAGCGGTTAGCATAACTGTGTTCGATCCCAGCTCTTCTGGAATGAAGGAGTAAATGCTTCCCGTAAGAACTCCAGGTCCATAGACCAGCTCATACCTTAGATAGTCTCCGTCTGGGTCGATGCTAAACTGTCTGAGGTCAAGCCGCAAGGTTCTAGTCGCAATGGTTGTTTGATCAGGCACATTAAACTCGGGTGGGCGATTGGTGTCGGTAATCAGCAGATCGAAGGTGGCACTGGTCTGGCCTCCCCTTCCATCAGAAGCGCTTACTACAATTGTATAAAAACCGTAATCTTCGAAACCTGGTTCAATTATCAGCCTGCTTCCTTCGATCGTTCCCATTCCCTGAACGATCTCAAATGATAGATTGTCATTGTTTGGATCAGATGAGTATTCACTGAGATCAACAACAAGTCTGGAACCTTCTGCTATTGTAAATCCAGGTATATTTAATTCTGGTGGCCTGTTGCTCTCCCTAACATCAATTCTGAGAGTCGCCCTTGCAGACCCGCCTTTTCCATCTCCTACAGAGACAATTGCTTCATAAGTTCCTGCGGTGCCATAGTCTGCGTCGAAGGTGTAGGTTTCTCCCTGGATAGTTCCAGGGCCGGAGACCAGTGAGAAGCTGAGTAAATCGTTATCAGGATCTGAAGCGTATTCTGAAAGGTCAATCGTTAGTACATCACCCTCCGCGATTCTTCTAGGTAGAATTGAAATTGTCGGCGGATTGTTCGTCCGAACTACAGTGAGATTCGCCGTTCTTTCAATGAATTCTCCCTTTCCATCGGAAGCTCGAATAGTTGCCGAGTATCTTCCTGGTTCGTCCGATTGGAATATGTACGTCGACCCTTCGATTCTTCCCGGGCCACTGAGAAGTTGGAATGAAAGCGAATCCCCGTCAGGATCAGTAAAATAATTCTCGAGGTTCAATCTGTATTGTTCACTCTGAAAAACGACGCCTTCCGGAATACTTGAAGCTACCGGAGCTTTGTTCGCGGACTCAATGTTTATCTGAAAGCTTTCTTCGACGACGTTCTTTCCATCCGATATTTCCAAGACTACTGTCTTGGAACCGGCATCCCCGGGAGGGCTCACATAGGAGTAAAGAGTTCTTTGAACCTCACCCGGTCCCGATTTTAAGTTAATTGAAAGTGGTTCATCCTCTGGATCGTTCACAAAACCTCTCAGGTCCAGAACCAAAGTGTTTCCTTGCTCGAGTGCCTGATCCGGGACATCAGCAGTAGGTGGGAGATTCTGTGCATCGGCCACTTCTGTTTCCGAAGATGTGACTGGACTGTCTAGACTCGTAGCGGCAGTTTCCGATGGCACAGAAGATGTGGAGTCTGCGGTCAGCTCTGTTGAGGATGTAGCAAAGGCTTTATTAGATATCATGAACGTTGAAGCTGCCTTCTCTCCTCTTCCATCTGAAACGGAAATAGTCACCCTCTCATAATTTGCACTTGTGAAATCAGGTTCATAAGTATAGTTGCTTCCAATTATTTGCCCATTGCCCTCGGTTAATGAATAATTCAAGGCGTCAAGGTCAGGATCATTTGCATACTCGTCAAGGTTTATTGAAATCGTCTCCCCTTCGGCAACCACCTGGTCTGGGATAGAAAGCTCGGGTGGACGGTTGACCTCTCTCACAGCGATTTCGAATGAAGACTCCGCCATTTGTTCCTTCGAATCTACTACTGAAATTGTTACAGAGTGACTTCCCGACTGTTGGAAACTCGGTGAAAAAATGTAGAAGTTCTCTTTGACCTCTCCGGGACCCGAAATTTTCGTGTAACTCAGAGATGTCATCTTCTCATCGCTTGAATAGTCGTGAAGATCTATCGAAAGCGTACTGCCTCATCGATAATCATATCGGGGATGCTTATTATTGGGGGTTTGTTAAGCATGTCAGGCAGGAGTCGTATTGCAAAAACAACAACCACAACGACCATCAACAAAGCCCAGAAGAACCATTTTCTCATACCGCATAACCTCCATGAAAAACATAATAATTATCAGTTCCATTATAGTTTATTCCTGTTCCATGGCCAAACGAATTCATTTGCGGGAAAATAAACTCGAGTATCCGAATAGTCGGCTAAATCAGTTCTTTATTGTCGCTAAACAAATTAGATTATACTTTGTTTCTACGTGGGTGAATTTTTAACCTAATATCTGGCATAAGGGGCAATCAATATGCTAGAATCTATTTGATAGAAAAATCACAATCTAGTTTCTTCAGCTCATTTAATGTAGATTTTGAATGGAGGTGCTGTCAGGTGCCCGTGACAATTACCGTGAACGGCAAGGATTTTACTGTTGATGAAAACCAGAGTATACTGGAAGCCTGCCGTGAAGTAGGAATAACTATTCCGACTCTTTGTTATCACCCTGCGCTTTCGGTGGTAGGTTCATGCAGGGTTTGTGTTGTAGAAGTAGAGGGAGCTCGTAACCTCTCGCCAGCGTGTGCAACTCAAGTTGCTGATGGGATGAGAATCAAGACAAATTCTGAAAGGGTTACTAGAGCAATAAGGTTTAACCTAGGTCTTCTCCTTTCCAATCATCCTAATGATTGTATGACCTGTGATGTAAATGGTAGATGCGAGTTTCAAGATCTAATATATCAGTACGACGTTGAAGATATGTTCCCAAAGACGCTGAGAAATGTTCCATATGATACCTCCAGTCCATCGCTTTTTAGAGACATGAACAAGTGTATTGATTGTGGGAGATGTGTGAGAGCCTGCGATGAGCTACAGGGTCTTTCGATACTCTCTTCGGTGAACAGAGGGTATCATGTTCTTCCTCTGCCAGCTTTAGGTGCGCCCATCGCGGCCACCGATTGCATAAACTGTGGTCAGTGCTCGGCTGTCTGTCCTGTTGGGGCAATTACTGAGAGAATGGAATTCAGGGAGGTAGTCGCCGAGCTGAGAAAACATGATAAGGTTTTGATAGCACAAACCGCTCCATCAGTTAGGGTGGCCCTTTCTGAAGAGTTTGGAGAGCTTCCCGGCACGGTCAGCACCGGTAAGATGGTTGCCGCGCTTAGAAAGCTTGGATTCGACTATGTATTTGATACGAATTTCACTGCCGACCTCACAATTATGGAAGAAGGGTCTGAGCTTCTTGAAAGGGTAAAGGAAGGCGGAAAGTTTCCGATGTTCACTTCATGTTGCCCGGGCTGGGTAAACATGATGGAGAAGTTGTACCCGGAATTCACCGAGAACCTTTCAACGGCGAAATCTCCCCAGGAGATGATGAGCGCCCTGGTCAAAACGTACTTTGCAGAAAAGATAGGGAAGAGGCCGGAAGACATTTATCTTGTGTCGATAATGCCGTGTACAGCTAAGAAGGACGAAAAGGGCAGAGATACTTTGACAGTCAGGGGGACAAGATCTACCGATGCGGTGCTTGTAACAAGAGAACTTGGGAAGCTGATTAAGATGCACAAGATTCCTTTCGAGTCGCTTGAAGAGGAAGAATTTGACAGTCCACTCGGAATCTCTACCGGCGCTGCGGTAATCTTTGGTGCGACAGGCGGTGTTATGGAAGCCGCTTTGAGAACTGCGTACGAGCTTCATACAGGAGAAGAGCTCCCAAGACTTGATTTCGATTTTGCCCGCGGATTTGACGGGGTGAAGGAAGCTGAAATCGATATGAAGGGTACCAAGGTAAGAGTAGCCGTAGTTCACGGGGGAAGCAACGTTGTCAAGTTGATGGACAAAATTCGTTCAGGAGAAGCATTCTACCATTTTGTCGAAGTCATGGCTTGTCCGGGCGGATGTATCGGAGGCGGTGGCCAACCCAAATCGAGTCAGCCCGGTTATCTTCAGAAGAGGATGGAAGCTATCTATAATATTGACAAATCTTCGGTAATCAGAAAATCTCACGAAAACCCGGCGATTGCTAAGCTTTATGAAGAGTATCTCGGAAAGCCTTTAGGACATCTCTCTCACGAACTACTCCATACCCATTACAAAGACAACAAAAAGAGTGTGATCGAGAGAAAGAAAGAACTTGAGGAAATAGCCAAAGGGTAGGTTCTCAAAGCTGTATGAGTTTTGAAGGGGCCTTATGGCTCCTTTCGTTTTTGGCTCAGTCCTCCTTCTTTAGCAAAGTGAGAAATACGGCAAATGGTGTCTTGAAGAGGCACTTGATATCGAGAATAAATGATCTATTCTTCACGTAATAGAGGTCAAAGGCGGTTTTAATCCGGTATTCTTCCAGCGTTGTAGTGTATTTGTAGTTTATCTGAGCCCAGCCCGTTAGACCCGGTTTTACGAGAAGTCTAGACGAATAGTCTACGATGTTGTCCATTCCAAGCTTGTGAAATGATGGAAGCTCGGGTCTTGGTCCTACAAGACTCATATCTCCTTTGATAATGTTTATGATTTGCGGAAGTTCATCCAGTCTGAGTGGTCTCAAGAATTTGCCAAGCTTTGTTATCGTTTCCTTGTTTCCCTTCGTGTCGAAAGTCCTGAACTTGTACATTCCGAATTGCTTACAGTCCTTGCCGATCCTTGTTTGGCAGATGAAGATGGGTCTACCTTCCATGAGCAGAGAAATTAGAGAAACTATAACGATAATCGGGCTGAACAGAACTAACATTATTACTCCAATACCAACATCCAAGAGTCTTTTGAAGCTATCATATACCACCTTTGGTTCAATCGGGTCATTAGAGGTCAGCATAAAGCTTTCTTCCTTGAATTGCGATTTCACACGTTTGTAGAGTATGAAATTTCTGACGACCGTTGCTCCTAGCGCAGGAAGGGCAACAAACGGTGATACAGGAAGGAAGACTGGAAAAACAAAGCAAGACATGACAGCAGATCCAAGGGTAGAAGCCATTTGCTTTTCTTTATCAGAGATCGTGATTCCCTCGTAACCGCGCATTGAAAAACTGATCAGAACACTCGTACAACAGGCTGCAATGAATGCACCAAGACCGTTCATTAAGAGCGGCAAAGCCAGTAATAGGTCAATCAAATAGAAAAGGCTGTTCATCATTATATTCTCTCATCTTTGTGTAGATATTTGAACTGGCAATTTCTCACGGTGCAGAGTATTGACTCTGTTTTTGGGGTATCATGGAACTTGGGAGGAAGGGATTGAAAAAACTATACCTTAGTGATCTTCATATTGGCGACGGGACGTTAAAGGATGACTTCAAATTCGATTCCGATCTTGTAGAGCTGATATTGAGCTCAAAGGAAAAAGCATTCAGAGAAATAATCATTGTTGGCGATGGACTCGAGCTTTTGACTTCAGAGTTTGTTAAGAAAAGAGGACTCTTGCCGTTCGATCAACTCATCGATCAACTGGATGTGTCGTTAATAGATGTTATTGAGAACAGACACAGGGAGGTATTCAGAGCATTTCGGGAGTTCACCAAGAGTGGTAGACTGATATATGTTGTTGGAAACCACGACTCATTTCTTCTTTTCAATGAAGGTCTTAGAAAGAGGCTCACTGAATTCCTGGGTGACAGTGAAAGTGTACAGATACAACCATACTATCTCGACAGAGAGTTCAAGACTCTTGCTTTGCACGGAAACCAGTATGACATTGTGAACAGGTTTTTCAAGGACAGGAGAAGCGGCGAGTTAATGCAGCCATTCGGTGACTACATGGCGCGCTTCATGATGAAAAATTTTGATAAATGCCTCTTGAGAAAAGAGCTTCCTGAACAGGCAGTTAGGGATTATCAGAACATTCATCCTACTCTCGACGTCTTTCAGTGGTTCGATTTTATTAGAAGAGTATATGATGTTGATTCAGATCTTCAGGATGAATGGGCCAGACAGTTCCTTCTGATGCTGAAAAGTGATGCGGCACAGCGTTGGATAGACGCCAGTTGGCCAATGTTGAAGGTTATTGAAGGACTATTCATCAACAAACACGGTGGAATGAAACTCGGTAGTCTTATGGTTAGAATGGTTATGGCATTTAGAAAGCTGAAGAAGACCGATAACCTTTACAAACAGGGCAGAAGATTGCTTGGAGCCGAAGGTAAGAAGGGCTTTCGTAAAGCTATGAACAACGAATTCTTTCTGATGTACGGAGATAAAGCTCCCGCAATTGTTCCCGGTGA
>NZ_JFHJ01000041.1:0-3918 GCF_003666285.1 Mesotoga sp. HF07.pep.5.2.highcov
GGCGGGATTTGGGGTGACAAAGATAGATGCGCAAGGCTCTCGCGGAAAGGCTTACATAATCTACAGTATAATAAACAGGAAGGAAGTCTCAGAGTTTGAAAGAATAGCTCAAGAATGCGTACCAAAGGCGTTTATGTCTGTTGAAGATATCCGGAAGGTTAGGGAAGGAGTCTTCTTGCCAAGAGATACATTGCGAATAAGAAGAGAATCGCCTTTAAGAAAATCGAAGTGACCTCTGTATGGATTACTACGAGAAAGAGATAAGGGTTCGGCCCTCATCTCGTTATGTCGTTAACGATGTTACCGTCTTTTATTTCGATTATTCTGTCAGTTTCTTCTGCGATCCTTCTGTCATGAGTGATGATCACGAAGGTTGTTCCGTATTTCTTGTTAAGGCTGCGCATGAGATTGAAGACCTTTGACGAAGTATCTGAATCGAGATTACCTGTCGGCTCGTCCGCGAGGATGATTTTCGGATTATTTATGAGTGCCCTCGCGATTGCCGTTCTCTGCTGTTGACCTCCGGACATATTTGGCGCAAGATTGTTCCTGACCATGCTGATTTCAACAATATCCATAAGCTCTCTCGCTCTTTCTACTACTTCTTTCGTTGGTTTGAGACCCTTTATTCTGTACGGGAGAATTACGTTCTCAAAAGCAGTGAATTCCGGAAGGAGGTAATGAAACTGGAAGATAAATCCTATTGTTTCGTTTCTTACTTTTGCGAGTTCATTCTTATTCATTTTGTTTGTCTTCCTGCCGGAAATCGTTACTTCTCCGCTAGATGGCTTATCAAGAGTTCCAATAATATTCATCAGTGTAGACTTTCCGCTTCCAGATTGGCCGACTATCGAGATGAAAGAAGATTCTTCGATCGCAAGATTTATTCCATGCAGCACTTCGGTTTTGACAACGGTTCCGTATTCTTTCTTTATCTCTTCAAGCTTTATAATATCAGCCATTTCTTATCACCTCAACCGGACTGAGTTTGGAGGATCTTCTTGCAGGAACCATGGCTGCAATGGTCGAAGCACTTATGGCTATGATCGCAGAAAGCATTACAAATCCGTAGTTAAGAGAGATGCTTAATATTGGTTCTCCGTCTGGTCCAACGGCAAAGGTAGAAAACATTATTATAAGCAATAAGCCAAAGGCTATTCCAACAACAGCACCCACAACTCCCAGTGCGAGCCCCTGAAATAGGAAGACGAAGCTTGTTGTAGAATCTCTCAAACCCATTGCTTTTAGTATTCCTATCTGTCTCGATTTCTGGACTACAGTTACTGCCAGGACACTTGCTATTCCAAGCGAAACGGCAATAATTACGAAGACTTGAATCATTATACTTGAAATACTCTGTCCGTTCAGCCCGGAAAGGAGGTCCTCATTCTGGGACTTCCAATCTGTAACTTGTAGACTAGGATTCCGAAGAGCTTCCGAAATTAGTGAAGCGTTTTCATCGGCTCTGAAAACCTCGCTCACCTGCATTTCGATCGAAGTGACCGCATCGCCCAGATCCCCCACGGATTGAGCAGTATCGATCGTTGAGATCAGCCAGTTCCTATTGAGACTTGCAACTCCCAGATCAAAAATGCCGACGACTTCGAGGGTTTCGACTGTTCTGTCTGGAGTGAATATCGTTATTTTTTCACCGATTTTCACTTCCAGATCCTCTTTTAAACCCTTGCCGATCAAGATCTCTCTATAATTCTCCGGGATTTTACCATCTACTAGACGTGTATCGATCTTATATATTGCATTTGATTCGGGAAACTGAAGACCCCGAAGAAGAACCGATAAGGTTCTGTTGCCGCTGTCGATAAATACTGGAAGATCCGCGCTCGCCGAAAGAGCCGTTAGTTCCGTTGGAAGATCTAGAGAATCGATCTCCGAAATTATACTCTCCCAGTCTGCTACTCTATTGTCTTCTTCCGATGAAGTAATGGTAACTTGTGAAGAACTTCCGATTGTGGTGTCGACCAGGTCCTTTTGCAGTCCCTGAATGAGCGAGCCGATAAATACCTGGACGGATACCCCTATTGCAATCCCTAGAACTATGAGAAGAGTCTGTACCTTGCTGGATGATAGGAAACGCATTGCGATTGAAAATGCCAGTTTCATTTCTTATCACCCTCCCCGAATGAGAAGATTTCTCTCGGATCTTTCAGGAAAATATCGGCTCCCACTTCCTTCCAGTAATTGGGGTTCTTCTCGAAGGCCTTTCCGCCAACCACTATTCTTGATTTTCCACCGTGTTCCCTTATTTTGGTAATCATCCTACGTGTATTTATGAGGTTGTAGTAATTAGAAACACTAATAGCAATATAGGATGGATTAAGCTCTTTCATCGCTTCGAGGAAGGTGTCGAGAGGGGTATTTGCACCTACAAACGTCGAGTTATATCCTGCAATCGTGAAGATGTCTGAGATCATCCTGGCACCTATTTCATGATACTCTTCCGGTGGACAGAGAACTGCAACGGTAACCTCTTTCTCGGCAGATCTTTTGCCGCCTCTTTTCCCTATGATGTAGGGATAGCAACATTCCATTACGGTCCTGACGATTGAGCTTCTTATATGTTCGTTCCAGATGCACATCCTGTCACTTTCATAGTCGCACTCCCAGTTTCCGAGAGCAGGGCCGAGAATTTCCAGATATAGATCTACCACTTCAATGCTACCAGAATCCAGGGCGTCGATGCAGATTTCTACGGCTCTCTTTTTGTCCTGAGAATCTAGAGCCTCTATGAAACTACTTCTGATTTCGTTCAAGGTAACCTCCTTATTCCAGAGAATCTAGTCTCCTCGTATCATCGTCATCCAGGACTATACTCCCCGCTTCGAGATTTAGGCGCAGGTGATCTAGCTTCGATGCCTTCGGAATTACCACAACTCCTTCTTTGCCCAACAACCAAGCAAGCATTATTTGCTGTACAGTTGCGGAGTACTTCACGGCCAAATCCTTCAGCAGCTTCTCGGTCGATGGTTTCAAAGAGTTTCTTCTAAGCGGCGAATAGGCAGTCAGGGTTATTTCATGATTCTGACAGTAAGGAAGAAGCTCTTCCACTGGTTGTCTATCGTCAATGTTGAAGAGAACTTGATTGTTTACTATTGGTTGTTTCGAAACGGCAACCGCCTTCTTCAATAAAGGTGTGTCAAAGTTAGAAACGCCAATAAACTTGACTCTTCCATTCACTACTTCTTCACTCATAGCGTTCAGGGTCTCTTCGAGAGGAACATCGGGATTTGGCCAATGTATAAGGTAGAGATCAAGATAGTCCGTCCTGAGTCTTCTCAGAGTTCCTTCTAGAGCTCTGTGAAGTTCTTCCTTCCACAGATGGGTGGGCCAAACCTTAGAAGTAATGAACAGCTCTTCTCTGCTGAAGACCGAAATAGCCTCTCCTATTATTTCTTCGGTATGGCCTCCACCATAGTATTCCGCCGTGTCTATGTGCGTATAACCCATCTCAATTGCTCTGGATATTGTGTCGATATGCTCTTTGTCTCTAGATAGATCGGGAAGATCTCTTCCACCTATTTCCCATGTACCAATCCCTATGGCTGGAATTTCTCCCATATTCTTTCCCAAAGTTCTGTAAATCATTTTATTCACCCCTGTTCTTTACATTTTACATTAATGATTCGAAAGAAAGTAGCTTGTAAAACATTGCAAACTTCCATGAGCACGTAATTCATCATAATTAAATCTTCTCATGAGAATGTTATTAATGCATCAAAACAATCTACTCGAAGTCAAGATGAAGGAGATTAAGAACATCTCCCTTTGAGTTAGATTTAAACTTCATTCTCTGTATGTCAACCAGTGATTCTCGAGAATATGCTATAACGGATCTAATTAAGGTTGACAGTCCTTGAGGTATAATTGTTTAAACGGGCTGATCACTTTGCAGTTGCAGTT
>NZ_JFHJ01000183.1:0-2905 GCF_003666285.1 Mesotoga sp. HF07.pep.5.2.highcov
CGGGAATGGGAGTTGAGATAAGGAGATTCGATCAGTCACGAATTGATGAACTGGAAACTCTTATTGACGATAAGACGGGCATTGTGTATGTCGAGTCGATGTCGAATCCCGATTTGATTCTTTCAGACATTGAAGGGATTGCTCGAATTACTAGAGAAAAAGAAGCTGTTCTCGTAGTAGACAATACGTTTTTATCTCCGTATAATTTCAGGCCGCTCGAATACGGGGCAGACGTAGACATTCAGAGTCTGTCCAAGTATGTGAACGGGCATTCAGATGTCATTGCAGGGTTTGCCGCCTTCAAAGACAGTGGTCTGGAAAAAAGGGTAAGAAAGGTAATGATCAAATTGGGTACAAATGGGGCGCCCTTCGACGCTTTTCTGGTTGGCCGCGGGGCGAAGACTCTTGGCCCTAGGATGGAATTGCACAACAGAAATGCAAGAGAAGTGGCAGAATTTCTCTCGAAAAATCCAAAAGTACTTCGGGTTTCTTATCCTTCGTTGAAGGCAAGCGTACCGGCCTGTTTCTCTGAATGCAGGGGATTTGGAGGCGTAGTTTATCTCGAACTGGAAAGTTTGAGTGCAGCTAAATCGTTCATAAGAAGGAGCGAGCTGTTTCTTGAAGCTACTAGTCTTGCCGGTGTTGAGTCTCTTGCAACCATTCCTGTCTTGACAAGTCATGCTTCTTTGTCTGCCGAGCAGTTACGCGATGCAGGTCTTTTAGAAGGAGGTGTAAGACTCTCTGTCGGCATTGAGGATCTAGAGGATCTTCTGTCCGACCTAGATTTCGCTATGAAGGGAATTTAGTTGGCCTCGTCGCAGCTCTTTGCTGGAAAGAACGGAAGCTGAGAAATAAAGGAACTGAGCGTGAGAAGAAGCAAAGAAAACCGAAATGCAGGAATAAGAATATAAACGGCTTTCCTTATGAAGCTGTTGGTTAGACTGCGATTCAACTTACTTCTTCACCCGTCTATAATTGTCAACAAGCTGTGAGGTGATATGAAGTGCTGAAAATAAGGGTCTCTAGTATCGAGGAGTTCCTTCTGGCGGACAGAAAAGAATTCAAAATGGAGGCAGGCAATTTTGTTTATATATACGACTTCGAGAGACTTACCGATTCGCCGGGGATTCTCCTCCAGATTTCAGTAGTGAATAGATCTGATGCTCCGAAGAAAGTCGGAAAGATAGATCTTCTTGAAATAGAGGACGTTAGCGAACCCGTATATTACAATGGTTGGCAATCATGGCTACCATTCAAGGCTTACTGGGAACAACCGATTGTGGATCCTTTCGTTCAGTACGCCGATTCACATGAGATAAGTCTCTTCTCAGCAACACCTATTCCCGAAATCTTGAGGGAGGGAAGAAGACCAAGCGATTACTTCATTGCCACTGATGAGTTGGTTGTTGGATTTCTATCCAGCAGATTCTCGCATCAATACTTTCTCTGGAACGACGATCAGTGCAATATACGCGGCTCGGCAGATCTCTTTGGGGCTGAACTGGCGCCAGGTGAATCAGTTCAGCTCGAGAAGATGGTGATTTTTGGCAAAGACAGTTTGTGGAGTATGTTAGAGAATTATGCAAGTCTTATCAAGAAAAGCAACAAGGTCGAGTTCAACGATTTCAGCGGTGTCGGGTGGTGTAGTTGGTATCAATACTTCTCAGACATCACCTTTGAACAACTGTCAAAGAATATTCGGCTGCTCGCGGAAATTAGAGATCGAGAGAAAATCGATTATAGACTGGTTCAGCTTGACGACGGATACCAGGAGGATATTGGTGATTGGCTCGAAACAAACTCCAAATTTCCTGAACTGAAGGAAATCGCTTCCGAAATAAGAAAGAGGAAATTTTCGGCGGGTCTCTGGATTGCACCGTTTTCTGCGTCTGAAACTTCGAAAGTCTTCAGGGAACATCAGGATTGGTTCGTGAGAAACGAAGACGGCTCACCGAGAATTGCCTACAGGAACTGGGGAAAGAAGATATTTTCCCTGGATACTACGAATCCCGAGGTGCTTGAACACCTGAGAGATTTGATTGTCTCGATAAGGAGATCTGGTTTTGATTATCTGAAGATCGACTTTCTTTTCGCCGGTGCCATTCCCGGAAGGAGATACAGAGAGGACTGCGGTCCGATCGAGGCTTATAGAATAGGCATGAAGCTATAAGAGATGCCGCCGGAAAAGATTGCTTCATTCTTGGTTGCGGCGCGCCGCTTCTTCCTTCGGTAGGATTTGTGGATGGTATGAGGATTGGATCTGATACCTCTCCACAATGGAACGGTGAAGCTATGGATATCGGTATTCCCAGTGCAAGGTTTTCACTAAGAAATGCTTATACAAGAGCATTTATGCATAGAAGACTTTGGCTTAATGATCCCGACACGGCCATATTGAGAAAGTGCGAAATGACTGAAGAAGAGAAGAGGATCTTCGCCTTGTCCGTGGGACTGCTTGATGGAATGATGATAAACAGCGACGATATGGAACTGGTTGATTCACAGGGGATCTCACTTCTAAAAGAAGCGATAATGCTAAAAGGAGGAGAACCTCGTGTCTTCCTTGACGGAATGAATAGTGTTTTTGCCACTTGCACTAGAAAGGCCAATTACTGCAATGTGACTTCATTTGTCAATCTTACTGACACGCCTAGACACTCCATAAAGCTCAAAGAGATGTATGAAAATTGGTCAGGGGTTAAGCCTCCGGTTAAGGAAGTCGAGCTTCCACCAAAAAGCATATGGATAGCAAAAAGTGATTCATGTGATATCTAGTACGAAAATTATATAAAGTAACAACGGGAAGATACCGCGAACTTCAAATGAAATCAGTTAACGCTGTCTCTTGGATAAGAATCCACACCGTTAGGGGAGGAACTTTGATCTCCCCACCAAAAAATGAAAT
>NZ_JFHJ01000164.1:0-10746 GCF_003666285.1 Mesotoga sp. HF07.pep.5.2.highcov
AATTTAGTAACGAATATAGATAGGGGGTGTACTCGGTGACCGAAAAATTCTCGAAAATCGCACTCAGGATGAAATCCAACGTCATTAGGGAGCTTCTAAAGGTTACTTCAAAACCAGGTATGATTTCTTTTGGAGGAGGCGTACCTGATCCTGACACATTTCCACGTTTTGAAATGGCTGAAATATCTAAAGAGATTCTAGAAAACGAATACAAGCTCACTCTTCAGTACGGATCAACAGAGGGGGACCCTATACTCAGGGAAGAGTATATATCTTTACTAAAGAGAGAGAGTGGAATAGAAGGAATCGACGTTGACAACCTGCTCGTTACAGTGGGCTCTCAAAGTGCGCTCGATCTGATTAGCAAGATCTTACTGGATGAAGATAGCATATATTTCGTCTCTAAGCCTGTTTACCTGGGGGCGGCCAGCGCCTTTTCTCTCAGATCAGATCGCCATGTCTACATGTCATTGCGCGAAGACGGTGCAGATATTGATGAAGTTGAACAAAACCTCCAGGAGATAGAGAACAGAGGTGAACTCAACAAGGTTAAGTTCATCTACACTATTTCGAATTTCCACAATCCAGCTGGAGTAACGATGAGTCTTGAAAAGAGAAAGAGACTTGTTGAAATTGCAAATAAGTACGATGTTCTCATAGTTGAGGATGATCCTTATGGTGACTTGCGGTATGAGGGCAAACCAATCGATCCGATCTTCAAGATCGGGGGTCAGGAAAGGGTATTGCTGCTGAAGACATTCAGCAAGATACTGTCACCCGGACTAAGACTTGGCATTGTGGTTGGTAATAAGACTATTGTGAAGAAAATGGTAACTGCAAAGCAGGCTACTGATCTCTGTACTCCCAGTCTCACACAGCGAATAGCTGCGAGATATCTTCAGAGATATGACTTGCTCTCCCAAATAGAACCTACGATAGCCCTTTATAGAGAGAAAAAGGACCTCATGCTTGCTGAGCTGGAAAGAAGCTTTGGGAGTATGGAAGGGTTCCACTGGACCAAACCGGAAGGTGGTCTATTCATATGGTTCACTCTTCCCGAGGGATTCGATACGGCAGAAATGCTTGAAAGAGGAAAGGCAGCAAACATACTCTTTGTCCCCGGAGAGGCCTTCTCGCTGGACAACACATGCAATAATTCGATGCGATTATCCTTCTGTCTTCCTCCCAGAGAAGATATTATAGAAGGGGTAAGAAGGCTGAAGAAGATCGTTGTGGAGTACGGCAAAGAGAAGAATCTTCTCTAAAGGAGTGGAAAGATGAAGATCCTTGCTATTAACCCCGGCTCAACTTCAACAAAGGTAGCTGTTTTCAATGACGAAGAGGAGATTGTTAGAGGTTCGATTCAGCACTTCTCGTCTCGGAATGATCGAAGTCAAGACATTCAAGATAGAGCAGAGGAAATCCTATCCTTCCTAAATGAAAGCAGTATTTCTTTCGATTTTGACGCCATTGCCTGTAGAGGAGGCATATTGCCACCTATGGAAAGCGGTACATATCTGGTAGACGATAAGATGGTAGATTTTCTCCTTCATCGCTCGGCAATTGATCACCCATCGAATCTTGCGGCTCCCATAGGTTTAAGGCTCTCTGAAGGGAAGATTCCCGTGTTTATAACAGATCCAATCTCCGTCGACGAGTTGTGCGAAGAGGCTCGTTTGTCAGGCCTTCCTCAACTTCCAAGAGTCTCTAGACTTCATGCGCTTAACATGAAAGCTGCCGCGAGACAAATAGCCTTTGATCTTGGGAGAGATGTCCAAAATCTCAATCTGGTAATCGCCCATCTGGGCGGAGGTATCTCAGTTGGCCTGCAGTTGAGAGGGAAGATGGTGGATGTCAACAACGCAACCGATGAGGGACCTTTCAGCCCAAACAGAACTGGGGAGCTTCCAGTAGGTGATGTAGTGGAAAAATGCTTTTCGGGAGAATACTCGGAAAGGGAGCTTCTCAACAGATACTTAAAATTTGGCGGACTTCTCGCCTATCTTGGAACCGACGATCTAAGAAAGGCGCTGGAATTTGCAAAAGAAGATGACGATGCAGCTCTAGTTGTAGACGCAATGGCTTATCAGATCGGGAAAGAGATCGGAGGAATGGTTGCTGTAGCTGGTGGTTCGATCGACGCAATTGTTTTGACCGGTGGGATGGCATACAATACTGAATTCGTCCAAAAGATTAAAGAATACATTGGGAAGTTCGCGCTGGTAGTCATAGAACCTGGCGAAAACGAGCTTCTTTCTCTTGCTCTAGGAGCAAAGAGAGTACTGGAAGGAACTGAAAAGGCAAGAACTTTTGATCCGGAGGTGGCAATGTGATTCCACATCTCTCACAACTCATAGATCAAGCTAAGAATAACCCAAAGACAGTTGCCATTGCAGCAGCTGAGGACTCAATAGTTCTGGCCGCGGCTAAAGAGGCTGCAGAGCATGGCATTGCATCGTTCATTCTATTTGGTCAAAAAAAGAAAATCGAGGAAATAAACAATGAGCTTGGCTTTTCTGAAGGCTTTACAATAGTCCACTGTTCCACAAAAATCGAATCAATTGAAAAGGCAGTAAAGGCCGTTTCCTTAAAAGATGCAGAGATTCTTATGAAAGGCAATGTCAAGACCGGGGAACTTCTAGGCATCTATTTGAAAGATGAGTTTGGTCTCAAAACCGGAAGAACAATGAATCTAGTAACTGTTTTCGAGATAAAGAGATACCACAAGCTGCTACTTGTAACAGATGCAGGAATGGTTATCGCTCCTGATCTCAATCAAAAAGCCGATTCAATAATCAACTCGGTTTCTGTTGCGCGAGCGCTGAAAAACGAAAGACCGAAGGTTGCAGTTCTCGCGGCAATAGAGACTGTCAACCCAAAAATGCCCGCAACTACTGAGGCCGCGATTCTTTCACAGATGGCAAGGAGGGGGCAGCTTGGATCTGTCGATGTTGATGGCCCTTTTGCTTTAGACAACGCTATCTCACGTGAAGCTGCAGAGCACAAGGGGATTTCCAGTTCAGTGGCGGGCGATGCAGATATCTTGATAATGCCCGACATCGAAGCAGGTAATATCTTCTATAAAGCCATGGCATTTCTTTCTGAATGTCAGTTAGCAAGCACTGTAGTCGGGGGGAAAGCTCCGATAATACTCACTTCGCGTGCAGATTCAGCGGAAACAAAGTTGTACTCGATAGCTCTAAATGTCCTTCTTGCGGGAGTGATATGATGTCGGTTGTCTTGGTTATCAACCCCGGCTCGACTTCAACGAAATTGGCTCTATTCAGAGATTCAGAGATGATTGGTGAGCATACGATTAGACACTCGCCTGACGAACTGAGTAAATTTCCTTCATTATACGAGCAGCGTGCATTCAGAAAGGCTTTAATTGTAAGGTTCTTGGAATCAGTGAAACACCCGCTCTCGGAAATCGATGCAATCATCGGGAGAGGTGGGATGCTCCGCCCTCTCGAAGGTGGTACATACGCGGTAAACGAAGAAATGATAGAAGACCTTAGATTGGCAAAATACGGTGAACATGCTTCTAATCTTGGAGCAATACTGGCAAACGAGCTTTCACTCGAAAGCGGAAAGGGAATCCCGGCTTACATAGCCGATCCGGTTGTAGTAGATGAAATGGAACCTGTCGCGAAATTTTCGGGACATCCGGACTATACGAGGAGATCGATATTTCACGCTTTGAATCAGAAAGCAGTTGCAAGGGAAGTAGCATCGAGGTATGGAAAGAAGTATGAAGAGATGAATTTCGTTGTAGTTCATATGGGCGGCGGAATTTCCATCGGTGCTCACAGAAGGGGAAGGGTGGTCGATGTAAACAACGCTCTAAATGGAGACGGGCCGTTCAGCCCGGAAAGAGCGGGGACTCTCCCTCTCACTGGTTTGATAAAGCTATGTTTCTCTAATGAATATACCAAGGATGAAATCAGAAAATTAATAAAGGGAAAAGGCGGTCTCATGGCTTATACTGGGACCAGTGACTGTCAGAAAGTTCAGCAAGCAATACTAGACGGAGATCGGGAATCTGAACTAGCTTATAAGGCAATGGCATACCAGATTGTTAAGTGGGTAGGAAGAATGGCAGCAGCACTATCCGGCGAAGTGGATGCGATAATAATAACCGGCGGAATAGCTTATGATAGTAGATTTGTGGTTCCGTGGTTGACAGAGAAACTGAGCTTTATCGCACCCATAAACGTTGTTCCAGGTGGAAACGAAGAGCTATCTCTTGCCGTCGCGTGTTTGAGAGTACTTGAAGGAAGCGAGAAAGCAAAACAATACAGGGGGAAATCGTGAACTTCACTAAAAAGATCCTTATCTTCATGGGGATGTTTGGAAGCGGAAAGACGGAAATTGCGCTTAACGTATCCAGGCTACTCACAAAAAAGGGAGAACGGGTCGCGCTTGCAGACATTGATACTGTAAGCCCATACTATAGATCTCGCGATATGAGAGACTCGTTTGAACAGCTCGGAATAAAGATCATCGCTCCAAAAGGAAAATTGGCAAACGCGGATTTGCCAATAATTCCTCCGGAGATTTTCGGCTATGTAGAGAACCCAGAGTTCAGGGTTGTCCTTGACGTTGGAGGAAGTGATGACGGTGCCGTCGTCCTATCCTCACTGAGCTCAAGGCTTCCGTATGACAACTGTGAAACATTTTACGTGTTAAATCGTTTTAGGCCATTCAATGACACCGTAGAGAACGCCGCTTCTCACTTTTTCAGACTTCAAGAAAAGTCGAGGATGAAAATCAACTACCTTGTGAACAACACCAACATTGGTCCTGAAACTACCTCAGAGACGATCGACAAGGGTGAGGAGTTCGTGAAACAACTGTCCGAAAAAGTTTCTGTTCCTGTAGCTTTCACGGTTGTCATGAATGGCTTGAATAGAGAACCGCGCTTGTTTGAGCAGCTTGAAATTAAGAAATATATGTTGAATCCATGGGAGGTAGAACAATGAGCAAAAACTTCGTGAAGATTGACGAAGAGCGTTGCAAAGGCTGCGGCCTATGCATCAACTTCTGCCCGAAGAAAGTACTGAGCTTTTCGGACAAATTCAACAGCAAAGGATATCGTCCTGCTCAGCTGCATGATCTCGAAAACTGTATCGGATGCGGATTCTGTTATATGATGTGTCCAGATGCAGCAATAACCGTCTTCAAAGAAACGGCCGAGGTATAGGGGGGAGATTATGGCTGAAAAGATTATGGTAAAAGGGAATGAGGCAATGGCTGAAGCTGCAATAAGAGCCGGTTGTAGATTGTATTTTGGCTATCCCATTACCCCACAGTCGGAATTTACAGAATACATGGCGAGAAGGATGCCAGAAGTCGATGGCGTCTTCCTTCAATCCGAGAGTGAAGTTGCTGCAGTAAATATGGTCTACGGCGCCGCATGTACGGGTCACAGGGTTATGACATCCACATCCAGTCCGGGTTTTAGTTTAATGCAGGAAGGTGTTTCTTACATTGCCGGGGCGAAGTTGCCGGCTGTGTTTGTAAATGTTGTCAGAGGTGGCCCTGGACTTGGTGATATCCAGCCTGCCCAGAGCGATTACTTCCAGTCCACCAAAGGCGGAGGTCACGGCGATTACCACTTGATTGTTCTAGCGCCGGGGAGTATTCAGGAAGCTGTTGATCTCATGGAAACTGCTTTCAGACTAGCGGACAATTACAGAGTCCCGGTTATGATGCTTGCCGACGGAATGCTTGGTCAGATGATGGAGCCAGTTGTCTTCCCAGAGTTTGTCAAGCTCGAGGAAATCAACGATCATTCAAGCTGGGCGTTAAGAGGCGCTGATGGAAGAGAACCTCATAAAGTTACTTCTTTCGATATCGATCCCGTTAGACTTGAAGAGATGAATACTGAAACACACAAGATCTACGAAAAGATTAGATCAAAAGAAATCCGTTTCGAGACTCATGACCTTGAAGATGCCGATTATATTCTTGTTGGATATGGAACTATGGGAAGGATTCTTGGAAGCGTTATTAAGAAGGCAAGAAAACAGGGCATAAAAGTTGGGCTTTTCAGACCGGTCTCTCTTTGGCCCTTTCCATATGATGAGCTGAAAAAGGCCGCAAGGGGAAAGAAGTTCTGCACAGTTGTAGAGATGTCAACGGGTCAAATGGTAGAGGATGTTCGTCTTTCAGTTGAGGGAAGCTTACCAGTGCATTTCTACGGAAGAACTGGCGGAATGGTCCCGACACCTGACGAAGTCTTCAGGGAACTCGTCAGACTTATAGGATGAGGTGATTATATGGAAAAAGCGACATACAAGAAACCCAAATCGCTTGCTGAGAAGGAATTTTCCTATTGCCCAGGATGTCACCACGGCATTATTCATAGACTCGTAGCGGAAGTCATCGATGAACTGGATATTCAGGGAAAGACTCTTATGGTTGCTCCAGTTGGATGTTCAGTTTTCGCGTACGAGTTCTTCGATATTGACGGTACGGTTGCCCCCCACGGAAGAGCTCCGGCAGTTGCAACTGGAATGAAACGGGCAATGCCGGAGAAAATGGTCTTCACTTACCAGGGCGACGGAGATCTCGCCGCAATTGGAACGGCTGAGATCATTCACGCCGCAAACAGAGGTGAAAAGATCACAACGATCTTCGTTAACAATGCGATATATGGAATGACGGGAGGTCAGATGGCCCCTACTTCCCTCCTTGGAATGAAGACGACAACTTCACCGTACGGAAGAAAAGCTGAGACTGAAGGTTTCCCAATTCATGTCTCGGAGTTGCTAAAAGAGACCGCAGGAATAGTCTATCTCGAAAGAGTTTCCGTAAGCTCGCCTCAAGAAGTAATTAAGGCGAAGGCTGCAATAAAGAAGGCGTTCATTGCGCAGAAGAAGGGCCTAGGATTCTCGTTGGTCGAAGTTCTATCAACCTGTCCCACAAATTGGGGGCTTGACCCGATAGAGTCCATCAAATGGCTAAACGAAAACATGAAAAAAGAATACCCAGAAGGTGTATTTGTCGACAAGGTTGGTGATATTAGATGAGTGAACATCTTCTGATAGCAGCGGGATTTGGCGGACAGGGAGTTATGTTGATCGGACAGATTCTGGCAACGGCTGGGATGTTCGACAACAAGCACACAACCTGGCTACCCTCATACGGCCCCGAGATGCGTGGAGGGACAGCCAACTGTACCGTAGTTGTAAGTGATGAACCTATCGCCTCTCCGATAACAAATACGCCAAATGAATTGATTATTATGAATATTCCCTCTCTCATAAAGTTTGAGAAAGAGATCCAGTCTGATGGACTGATGGTGATAAACACGTCGGTTGTTGACAGAGATACGATTAGAGATGACATCTCCATAATAAAAGTAGATGCTAACGCTATCGCTGAGAAGTTGGGCAATCTAAAAGTAGCCAATATGGTTGTTCTTGGAGCATATCTCCAAAAGACAGGCGCAGTTACTCTTGAAGGTGTAAAAAAAGCGCTAGAAGAGAAACTTACCGGAAGTAAAGCTGCTCTTGTAAACCTGAACATTAAGGCAATTGAAGAAGGGATGAAATCAGTAAGCTGAACTCGTATAATGGGGCGTACCTTCGGGTACGTCCTTGTTACGCTGATATGCTCGCTCACGTGATTCAAATACTTAAAGCGCTGGTTCCCAAACTGGATGTATAATCTTGGCAAGGTATTCTATGGAGGACTGAAATGGAACTTGAAAATTTCTGGACAGCGCTTTTTCTAACTTCTTTTGCGGGCCTTTCCACTGGAATCGGTAGTATTCTTGCAATTTTCACAAAGAAAACCAATACGAAATTTCTTTCAGTTTCACTAGCTTCTCGGCCGGGATAATGATATACGTATCGTTCGTGGAGATCTTTGTCAAGAGTGGTGAATCTCTCCAGAAGGCTCTGGGAGATGGCATAAGCAACTGGGTCAATGTGATTGCTTTTTTCGGAGGCATAGGTGTTATTGCTCTGATTGACTTTCTCGTGCCTAAGGCAGAGAATCCTCACGAAATGAGAGACGTCGACGAAATGGAAGCAAGCAGTAAGACTCTCTTGAGAATGGGCGTCTTCGTTGCCATCGCAATTGCCATTCATAATTTTCCAGAGGGGCTAGCTACATTTCTAGCTGCCTTAGAGGAGCCTTCTCTTGGAATTCCGATAGCGTTTGCCATAGCTATTCACAACATTCCAGAGGGAATAGCTGTAGCTGTTCCGATATACCATGCAACGGGTAGCAGAAAGAAAGCCTTCTTGTATTCGTTTCTCTCCGGTCTTGCAGAACCTGCAGGCGCTTTGATCGGCTTCTCTTTGATTAACATTCTGTTCAACGAGATCGCGTTTGGTGTTGTATTTGCCGGTGTCGCGGGAATCATGGTTTACATTTCTCTTGATGAGCTTTTGCCTTCGGCAGAGAAGTATGGAAAACACCATCTGTCGATCTCGGGATTGATAGCGGGGATGGGTCTTATGGCAATAAGCTTGCTACTACTGTAAATTGCCATCATTTAACTACATCTGCCTATTCTATGTGAAACTGCTTGACGCGGTTTTTTGATCGCTCTGTGATTCGCTCGGTTCAATAAGTGCTACAATAATATGCAAAATTCCCAAGCTTTGGAGGTGCTTCGTTTGAACTGGTTAAACAAAGTGGAAGTTCGGTCAAGCACGGCCTGCGACCTTCTTCACGGTATGTTCAGATTGAACAACAACGACAGATTCCTCGAGCTCTTCGCTTCTCCGCAGTTCAAGGGAAAGTTTGAACCTTACAGGAACATACAGACCTGGGTAACAGAAACAAGGGAATTATTGACCTCCGATATTGTAGAAAAACTGAAGGAGTTTTTCGACTGGGAAACATTTCTTGGAATGTGCCTTCTTCCAGATATTACCCATTCAAATCTCGAGAGTGCCAGTCAGTTGATCGAATTTGTTCAAGAGATGCCTGAAAGAGTTCTTTTAATTCACTTCATCTATTCGGGTTATGGACCTCGAATGGGCACTATCGATATGGATGCTTTCGACAAAATTATGAAGAATGATAGAGATATGCTTCTCTTCGTATCTAACGATATGTCATTTTCGACCGAAAGGAAGGCTATCCTATTTGAAATGTTGTCTCACCCGGAAAGAACAAAGGAGGATCTACTTTACTTACTGGAGTGGTTCTACGAAAACGTGTTCTCGACAATAGAATCTAGAATAGCAAAGATTCATTCAAAAGCGGTCAATGAAATCGAAAGGGAAATTAGTGATTCAGGTGAGAAATTTCTTAGGGCAATCATAAAAAACATCGACTACACTCGTAATGAAGTACTTGAGAGGACCGTTATCTGTCCCAGTTATTTCTCGGAATTCCTTATTTCAAACGCCAGTATCCCTTTTGTAAAAGAAGATATGTACACCATCGGCTTTCGCTTCAAAGAAGTAATGGCAATTCCTAAAGAGGCCCTGGAAATAACAGCGGAAACCTTCGATGCCCTTGCACACGAAAAGAGACTGGCGATAATAAGATACCTCTCGGCGGGACGATCTTCTGGGAACGAGTTGGCGAGAGCGCTTAACCTTTCCAACTATGAGGTGGGGGAACATATAGGTATCCTTCGCGAAGCCGGTATGGTGTTAGCCGAAAAAGCGAACCAGGTAACGTATTTCACACTCGACAAAGCAATCGTGAGGCAAGAAATCTCTAGGGCACTTGAAGATCTTCTTGAATCGAGCAAAGACTAATGATCTTCGTTCAGCTTACGATGCATTATCTCTATCTCGAGCAAGCGGAGCTTCCTGAATGACTTTTCATCTTTTTGGTTCTTGAGAAGCTGTAGAGCAACCTTGGCACCGATCGATGCAAGACTCCCCAGAGTCTTCCCCGTTGTATACCATTGTTTCAACGGAGTCTCTTTGAGAATTATTTCAACCGGTGTCACCGATTCCCCCTTCATTACAACACTATGTGGCCTAAAGCTCTTCTGCTGCCTATCGAGCTTTTTCTCGAGGTTATCGCACATCTTCTTTATGCTGCTCAGTGAAACCAGACTCTCAACCGAATAGCCAGACACAACCCTCGATTTTAGAGAAAAATCATATAATTCTAGAGCATCTCTAAGATCTGCTTTTTCTTCAGGGGCTTCTCTTCTTTCATTTTGAAAGCTGGAATGAAGTTGAATGCCTCGATTCTTAAGTTGAATACGTTTCTCATCGCTCATACTTCTAACGCATCCTTTTCCGTTTCCGTCATGATTCTTGTGACTTCGAACTTCAGGTCTTCGTCTATGAGAGAAAAGATATAACCATAAACATAATTAAAATACTGCATGGTAGGGCCATCAAAATACGAAGTGTTGAGTGATCCAATTCTCTCTTTAAGAATCACGGGAAGAGAACTCCCACTTTTGGACAGCTCCTTTTCGTTTTCGGAGAACTCATCAATAAGCTTTTTCAATCTCTCTACAGCCTTCCTATTATACCTGGCGTATCTTGCGCTTCTAAGAGATTCGACTTTCTCTTCAGCCATCCTGTAGAACCCGTTCTTCACTTCTCGATACCTCTCGTTCTGACCTTCATCTAGAATAGATAAGTCGAGCCCGGTCTCCAGTCTTGCCGCATTGTTCATTTCATCCCTTATAGCCATTTCATCATTTGAAGCCCTAATTCCTTCCAAAACACTTTCAAGCTCTTTCAGAATCTCCTCATTGCGCTCGTACCGCTTACGCTCAAGCTCCATATCCCTTTCCTTTCTCAGAGA